>CAZWOY010000327.1:0-5052 GCA_964635255.1 uncultured bacterium | reverse complement strand
GATTGTTAAGGGGGCTTGCCCCCTTAACCGGGGTTTCGGGGCGGCGCCCCGCTCGCGAAAAATTGAACAGCAGATTGCGCGGATTGCGCAGATTGGCTCTCGTTCCCGCGCAGAGCGTGGTAACGAGGGCTCGTTGGGAACGAGAGCGCGTTTGGAACGAGCAAAATAATCGAACTATTTTCTCCCTTTAAACTAACCGAACAAGTCATTGCTTGATAATCAATTCCGCGAACGTTAATTTGATTATCTTATGCAGCCAAATCGAATTGTAAAAAGTTGACATTTGCGGCTTCCACAAGCGCAGAAACGGATTTCACATTAGAACCGTTCGAGATCAGCACTCCCGATTTTGCGGGTCCTATGGACTTGATGGTCTTTCTTGTGCGCAGGCGTGAACTGGACGTCGCCTATATTTCAGTGAGCGCTATCGCTCAGGATTTCCTCGATTGGCTGGATAGACATGACTTGCCCGATCTGGATACAGCCGGAGACTTTATACTGCTCGCCGCCACGCTGCTGCAATTCAAGCTTGCGAACCTGCTGCCCGGAGACGAACCCGAGCTGTCCGATGCGGAATTAATGTCCTATCGCCGCCAGCGCAGCGAGGAAGAACTTGAAGCGCTGCGCGAGACCGCTTATAAACTCGCCGAGCTTGAGGAGCGGCAAATTAATCTTTTTGGCAGAGGGAATATAACGCTTTCCGGCGTCGAGGAAGAACTTACGTCGGATATGACGTCGAATGTTTCGGCGCTCGATTTGGCTTTGACCTTTCGCGATCTGATTTATCGCCTGCCTGAGGAGCCTACTCATATAGTCGAAGATATTCCCTACACTTTAGAAGGGCAGATGGCGTTTGTCGCGTCCTTCTTCGGCGATGCGAAAAAAATGGCTTTTCAAAAACTTGCGGATGCGCTGCAAAGCCGTTTAGCGGTTATCATGACTTTCCTGGCGATATTAGAGTTGATGCGCACCGGAAGACTAAAGGTGGTTCAGCCCGGACCTTATGAATCGATTATCCTTATTTTGCGAGATAAACGCGAAATCGATAAAAACAGATTAAACTGAGGCGATTCTGGAAACAGATCCAACGAAACTGCGGATTATGGAAGCGTTAATTTTTGCCGCTCCCGAACCGATCGATGCGAAAGGATTATCGAAAGCATTCGAAAGCGTCTCTGAAGAAGAGGTCGCTGATTATGTTAAACAACTCAACTACGAATATGAAAATCAGGACCATGCCTTCAGAATCATTCATGGCGCCGGCGGCTATCGATACGCCACCCTGCCGGAATATGGACGGTGGGTCAAGCGGTTTGTTTACGGTTCGGGCCGAATCAGGCTTTCGCGAGCGGCGTTGGAAACCGTTTCATTGATTGCTTACCGGCAGCCGATTTCAAGGGCTGATATCGAAGCTATCCGCGGAGTCGACGTCGCCGGGATATTGCGGATGCTGATCGAAAGAAAGTTGATTCAGATTAAGGGTCGCAGCAGCGAACATGGACGAGCGCTGCTGTATGTTACGACCGATGAATTTCTCAGGCATTTCGGATTGAATTCATTGGACGATTTACCGAGTCCTCACGAGTTGCTGGAGAAAAACGCAATTCAATTAGAGGAAAAAGCAGAAAAAGTTGAAGAAGCGCAGGCTTCTCTCACTTTGCAAAACGAAGAAAAAAATGGTGTATAGTTATATTCAATTCAAATTTTACTCATTGAATTGAACTAAAGTACTGCAAACTTAGATTTTTTTACACCTTAGGGAGAAAATCGATGGAAATAACTGGAAAAAATATTTTGATCCTTGGCGGTTGGGGATTAGTGGGCAAAGCCGTTTGCCGGCTGATTTTGCCTAAAAAACCCGCAAGTGTGACCATAGCTTCATTAACGAAGGAGCAAGCTGAGGAAGCTTGCGAAGATCTCAAACCGCTGTCGAATGGTATTGAACTTAAGCCTGTATGGGGGAATATTTTTGTTTCCAATGAGATGAAAGACCTGACGAGGGATGAAATATTAGGAAATCGTGAAAACAGACTAAAGCTTGCAAGTGATGTATTAGAGCGCACGACCGAAACAAGTTTTGACAATTTCTTTCTGCATCGAATGATTACGGATTCGAAGCCTCATATCATTATCGATTGTGTCAATACCGCTACCGGCGTCGCTTATCAAGACGTTTATTCTGCGGGATTGCGCGTGCTGAAAGGCGTTCGCTCCGCTGCGGACGGCGTCGCAAATTCAGATCTTTTGGAAGAAGTTGAGAAACTTCTCGATACGCTTTATCTGCCTCAGCTTGTGCGCCATATTCAGGTTCTATATCACGCCATGAAGGCAGTCGGCGCTCAGAGTTATGTAAAAGTTGGCACCAGCGGCTCCGGCGGCATGGGGCTAAACATCCCCTACACTCATTCGGAAGACAAGCCTTCCCGCGTTCTGCTGTCGAAATCGAGCATTGCCGGCGCTCATTCGCTGCTGCTTTTCCTGATGGCGCGCACCCCGGACGCGCCGTATATCAAGGAAGTAAAGCCGGCGACGGCGATTGCCTGGAAGCGGATCGAGTACGGCGAGATAAAGAAAGCCGGCAAGCCGATCCCGCTTTACGACTGCCCTCCCGATAAAATGGTTCGCTTAACGTCCGAATTTGACACAACCCCGCCCGAAACGATTGTGAACAGGGGGGAGAACCTTAAATCCGTCTTTATCGATACAGGCGAAAACGGCACGTTTTCACTGGGCGAATTTACGGCGATTACGACTTACGAGCAGATGGAATACATAACGCCTGAAGAGATTGCGCAAACCGTCGTATGGGAGATAGAAGGGGGAGCCAGCGGCCATGACGTCGTCGGAGCTCTGGACGCTTCGGTTCTGGGGCCGACCTATCGAGCCGGAATTATGCGGACGCTGGCTTTAGAGAAAATGAACGACCTGATTAAACAGACAAAAGACAACAGCGTCGCGTTTGAACTGCTGGGGCCTCCGAGATTGTCGAAGCTGCTTTATGAAGCGCATATTCTAAAGCGAATAGCGGGGAGCATTAACGGCGTGCTAAACCATAGTCCGGAAGCGTTGTCGGTTAAAGCCCGCGACCTTATTCAGAATGACGAAGAGCTTAGATCGCGGATTATTTCAATCGGCATCCCGATACTGACGCCGGACGGCGAGAGCCTGCTTCGCGGATCATACGTTAAGGTTCCTCAGGATCCGCGCAAAACGAAATTCAAGGTTACGCCTGAAAATATCGATAAATGGTGTCAAGCGGGATGGGTGGACCTGCGAATCCGGAATATGCAGAAATGGCATGACCGTCTTAAGAAACTGATCGAATGCGCTAAGCGGGACGTTAATGACGAATCGAGCTCAAACTTCCTGCGCGATTCCGCTTTCTGGCGTCTCGACAGCGATTTGAACGAAGGCGAATTGGTAGGATGGCTCTTCATCGAAGAAGATCAGGGCCGGCGGATGAAGTAAAAAGCAGCCCGAACACGCTTGTTCGAAAAATGAGCGTTCGTTTTGCGAACTCGTTCCCGCGCTCCAGCGTGGGAACGCATATCGAAGTTACAAAGAACATAAGGCAAGAACATGACCTTACCATTAATATCCATAGATGGTCCTGCCGGGGCGGGCAAGACGTCCACCTCAAGAGCCGTAGCCAAAAGACTGGGCGTTCCCTATCTGGATACAGGCGCGATGTACAGAGCCGTAACTTATGCCGTAATGAAGAAAAATGTAAGTTATAAGGATATAGGTTCGATCAAGCGGCTTCTTTCAACCGTAAATTTTTCGTTTTCACAAGGTAAGAACGGCACGCATGTGTGGATGGATGAAGAAGAGATAACGGATAAGCTGCGTTCGCCCGAATTAACCAGAAAAATATCGGATGTTTGCGAGATTCGCGAGGTGCGGGATTTTCTGGTAAAACTCCAGCGTAAATGGGCTGATCGCGGATTTGGGGTCGTCGAGGGAAGGGATATTGGCACCGTAGTGTTGCCGCAGGCGCCGCTCAAAGTTTTTATGACGGCAAAGCCTGAAATTCGAGCCTTGAGGCGTGGCAAAGATTTGGGCATTGCCGAGGATTCAAAAGCTTTGGAACAGATATCAAAGGAATTGTCAAAGCGAGATAAAAGAGACATGGAGCGTGAAGAATCGCCTTTGAAACCCGCGAAAAATGCGGTTGTGGTCGATACCAGCGATGTTACTTTTGAAGAACAGGTAAACAAGATCGTTAGACTCGCTGCAGAAAAATTCGACTTGAAGTTATATACCGCAAAACTATAGATGCCCCAAAAATCCGATAAAGTAAAATTATTTTATAAAATTGATCAGCTTTTAGTGCGCGGCTTGTTCCGCGCGCTTTATAACTTAAAGGTTATTGGCAAAGAAAATATTCCCCAAACAGGTCCTTTTATTCTCGCTTCGAATCATCAGTCCTGGTTTGATCCTCCAATTTTAGGCAGCTCGTGTCCGCGCGAAATATTTTTCGCCGCCAAAAAAGAACTATTCGACAAACCGATTCTTGGGGCTTTAGTTCGCTACCACAATTCCATACCGGTCAAACGCACCGGATTCGATAGAAAACTGTTGTTCCTGATGGGCAAAGCCTTAGAAAACGGCTATGGGGTGGCGATTTTTCCTGAGGGAACAAGGTTTTTGGACGGCAGGCTGCGCCCGCCGAAACCGGGAGTCGGCATAATTGCATTGAAATCGCTGGCTCCGGTTATTCCGACTTATGTTATGGGAAGCGCAAACTTAAGAAAACAAATCTTAAAACGCGGCTTGACGATCCGTTTCGGTTCGCCTTTTAAATTGGATCCGAAAAAATACGAAGAGCTTGACGAGAAGACAGCTTATCGGGAAGCTTCGAAGGTTGTTATGAGAAAGATCGCCGAGACGGGCGGGGTGGAAGCGCCGGTTTAGGGTGAAGTTACTGGGAAAATAGACCGCTTAATCTCCCCCCTTCTATCTGAAGGGGGGATACAGGGGGGTTGCGACTTACGTTGGAAAATGAGTCTATTTTCATATTCCGTGGCGAAGCTCGCTTCATGAGCAATTACT
>CAZWOY010000326.1:0-5108 GCA_964635255.1 uncultured bacterium | reverse complement strand
CTTGACAATGTTTCCGCGCCCCCGTATTCCGTAGTGAATGCAGGATTCGTTCACGTAAAAGTAATGTTCAGCGTTGAGCATTTTCTTCCTCTGTTGAGTTGAACATGCTCAATATAATCAAAGATCGAAATTAATGCAAACAAAATGTCAATAAATAGGGGACATTATCAGAATTTGACGATCCAAGAGAAAGTTTGTTTGTGACGGAAAGCACAATGCTGAAATTTTTAGACATAACTAATATTATTTTGCAAGCTTAAGTCGCCTTTTAAAAATCTTACAAAATACTATCAATCGTTGATAATAGTTAAAAAAATGTAAAAATAATGGATTTCAGAAATCGATAATTAATCCGTCTTCAGCGAAGCGAAATCCATTTTTTTCGAGAATTTTTCTTTTGGGATTTTCCGGATCGATGAGGGGATTGGAGTGATTGAAATGAGTGAACACGATTCGATCAGCCGCATCCTTAAACTTAATTACGGAATCGCTTATTCTGGGGTGCGGAATCTGGCTCATATCTCGTCCCGGAAGCTCGGAATCGTCGTAAAAAGTCCCGTCGATGATAGCCAGATCGACGGTTTTTATCAGTTGAGTCACATCATCGGTAAAATAATCGAGACAAGGGAGGTAAAGCAGCCTTTTCTTTTGCAGATTGACTAAAAAACCGAATGTATCCGAATACTCATCCCGGTGCGGAACCTGAATGGGAGTGATCTGATGGATTGCCGGCTGTTGGCTGTTAATGAGATTCGGCGCTAAATTTCCGGCGTCGAACAGCGGTTTAAACGGCTCATTTGACTTGAGGAACCGGTAAAAACGGCTTGAAAGGAAAACAGGCAGATGGTGGACGTCCCAGCCTTCCTTTCCAAGCAGAGGCAAGCCGCCATAATGCCCCCAGTGGGCGTGCGTCAGATAGAGAGCTTTTATCTTCGCTCCCGTCTTTTCCAACAAGAGCCTGTATTGAAAACGCAAATCAGGCGTCGCATCGAAGATAACAGCCTGATTGCATTCGTCGATTAAAGCTAATGAAGCGGCAAATCTGCTAAAGCTGCGGCAATTGCAGCAATTGCATCCGGCTTGCGGGACGCCGCCGTCTTGGGCTGAGCCTAAGAATAAAGTTTTCATTCTTTACCTTTCACTATTTATTACTACGTGCAAAAAAAGTGTCATTGCGAGTCTGCCTTTAGCAGACGAAGCAATCTCCGAACATCTTGATAATGCTTTAAGATCCGCATTCCAGCAGATTCCGGTGGATGTACTCTACTTTATTCACATAATATTAATAAGATCAAATTCAAACTCAACTCGCTTCCATGTAGAAATGTGAGCTTGCTTTGAAAACAATCAAAATGATCAACTCGCGCATAGCCAAATTAAATAAAAATATCCCATTCTGAAAATGTCAAATCGCATTTGAATTAAAAAAGAATTTTATTCAGCATACTGTAAAGTTTTTTACAGATTAGATAATAAAACAAATGTTATTTATTTCGCTTATATTGACAAATTAAAAATTATAGACTACCTTTTCTTTACGTGATTTAGTCGTTTTTATGTAAGATTTTGTTAAATACATTGTCAAGGGGAGCAAGTCATGCGCTGCATTATTTTTACCATTGTTCTTTTTACATTCGCCTCATTTCCCATTCAGGCGCAAAATTCGGTGAATATCGAATGCTTGGGCAATTATTTCGCTTCAGGCTACTACAACGAAATCGAGTACGACGAGGAAACCGGTTTGATTTACACCACCAATGGTTATGGTTTCGAAATTTTAGACGGCAACGATCCATTCTTTATCGAACCGCTGGGGAGTATTGCGACGCCGGGATTAGCCGTCGATTTCGCGGTTCGCAATGAAATCGCGTATGTCATGGATGGCGGTCTGAACGTTATTTCATTGGACCGGTGGGACCGGCCGGAACTCATCGACCGGATTGATTTTGACCGTGAGGTTTATAGCGTTGAAATCTATGAAGACTATCTCTATTTAGCTGGCCCGGAAAATACATTCTATATTCTGTCTATTGAGAATCCATCCCAACCAAGGTTTATCCAATTTGCGGACTATATGAGGATAGATTATGAGGTTGCGAACCACTATGCTTATCTTTTTTCGGAATGCAAGATGCAGATTTCAAACGATTATCTCTTCACAGCATCATCAATAACGACTTGGATCTGGTCGCTGGAAGATCCGGAACACCCGGAGTTGGTTGCAGACGTTGAAGTTCCAACCGAGGACTTCCATAATTTAGTAATCTGTGATGAATACATGTTTGTCGTTGGGAAATACAATCGCGAAGAGAGAATTATTTCGGTTTCTATACAGGACGTTCAAAGACCGCGAGTAGCAGGTTGGCTCTCGATTGAAGCTCGTTATCATTGCGTTCGCTGTCCTGTCTGTGCGTATGGCGATTTTTTATATATGGTAGATTTTCCCGGAATGTTCATAGTGTCCAAAGAAAATCCTGAAGATCTTGAACTCGTATCAGAGTTCAATAGTTTTGGATATTACCACGATATTTATCAAAGCGGGAATCTGATGTTTGTAACCAGCCGGCTTAACGGAGTCGAAGTTTATTTACTGCAAAACCCGGAAGGACCGCAATTAATCGAGACCTACAATCCATTTACTCAAGCGCATGATATTAGCGTGAAAGACGATCTAGCCGCCGTTGGCATGCTAGGTGGATTTGGCGCAGCATCAATCGCCGATCTCGATAATGTAGATATACAATCCTACGAGTTCATGCCGCACCGAACTGTACATAAGGTGTATGTAGATACCGACGGCAGAAATATCTTCGCAGCCGGCGATGATCTATTTGCATATCGCGGCGATGGTATTCAAAATCTTGAAATCGCGGACTCGGATCATCTGCCGGGTTTTACTTCGGGAATCCAATCTCACGACAGCCTGCTTGCAGTATGCACTCATGAAGATGTTGGCGATGGCGACCATGCTAATATACTGCTTTATGATAAAACCGATCCTGCGGCTTTGGAATTACTTTCTGGCGTTGAAATTGAGAACAGAACGCCATTAGACACTGATTTACAATTTGCAGGCAGCCTTTTATTAGTGCAAGATCGCGGCATTCAGCATATCTATGATATCAGTGAACCTGAAGAAATGCGTCTTGTGTGCGATTTGATGGGGCATAGATTTCCGGATTTCAGCGAATTTTGGGTGGAATCCGACAGCTTGTATGGTATAAGCCGCGATTTTATTTATGTTTACTCTTTAGAAAATCTGCATGACCCGAGACGGATTAGAGTATTTCTAAACGAAGAGGTTATTGAAAATTTCTGTTATCGGAACGATTCCCTTGTGTGCGGGATTCGAGGTATAACCTACGGTATCAGTGACTGCGCCGAGGTAACGATTTACGATAAATCCAACCTTGAGAATTGGGTTTTGTTGGGTTATACAGGCACTCCCGGTATGGCATCGGACCTAATGTTTCAAGACAATCTTCTCTTTGTAGCCGATTATTTTTCCCTCGGTATATATGATGTTTCGCAAGCTTTAGGCGCTCCCAATATTAAACCTGTAATTAGAGATTACAATCTTCTATCCGCCTACCCCAACCCCTTCAATTCAACCGCAGTCATAGACTATTCTACTCCAACAGAAGCGTTCATAAGACTTGAAATAATCGATACAAACGGGAAATCGATCTCGCTTTTGGAAAACGGTCTAAAATCCGCCGGCGCTTATCGTCAAGAAATCGATGCTGCAGATTGGGCGGCTGGAGTATATTTCGTAAAGCTGGAAAATAATCGGAAGACTCGATTGAAGAAGCTTGTCCTCATTAGATAAAATCCTGTAAGGAATTGATAGGCGGTGCAGAAAATAACTATCATGACGAGTCCGCCTTTAGCGACTATTTAATAGCCGGCGCTATAAAAAGGCTTAGAACTGCCGCCACCGGCAATCCTAAGCTATTGCGACCATTATAGAATTTGTCTTTAATCCTAAGTCTGGTACTTAAACGAAACGTTTACTCGCGCCCGGTAAGCCACTACTTTTCCATTTTCAACCTTCAGGTCAAGTTTGGAAATTTCGGCTACACGCAGATCGTCAAGGCTTTTGCTGGCGGTCTCGACCGCATTCTTAGCGGCTTGTTCCCAGGATTTATCGCTGGCGCCGACGAGCTCGATAACTTTGTAAACACTGTCGCCCATTTGTACTCTCCCTTGTTTGTGAATGTGAAGTTTGTTTCAATCGATCTATTCTTTAAAAGTCCTTTGTCAAACCGTCGATTACTTTCCGACCAACCGCCGCTTTAACATCAAAGAGGACAGACTGGGGCAGCGCATGCGAGTATCTCAGGAAAGAGCGGTAATAGAAATATAATCAATTATTTCATTTTGTCAAGTAAGCGATAAATGATTTATTGCACAAAAACCTCACTTTGTCATTCACAGACAATCTGGAAGACGCCTGACGCCCAAAATCCGTATTCTTGGACAGTCTGCTTCGCGTGAAGGACAAAGCAAACCGACTCTTAACTCACAATTTGACTTTTTACATAAAATTTATAAACTATCACATATATTCATGAGTCCCGATAAACACTGGAATATTCATTTTCTTCTCAAGCTTAAACTTAAGCTCGCCGAGATCAAGCGGACAATCGCCGTGGTCGCAGGCTAATGTAATGCAGGTTCCAAGATGGATCGCATCGACCTTGTTCTGCAAACCTTCGACAGTCTTAACGATCATCGGAACCCGCGGCGTCAACAACCCGGGACAATCGCCGCAGTCGGTCATCGCGACAATCTCAATTTCATCGGGATGTTTCGCAAACTGCCCGTTTTTTTCAACAGCGCCTTTGAAACACTTGGCGCAGGCGATGCAAGTATGATCTTTAATCCTCTTGCAGTAGAAAATAGCGACTTTTGTTTTCGCCATTATAAGACTCCTTCCGTTTTTTGTATCGCTGGTAAAGCTTAAGTGAAATTAAGAAATCAGATGGAAAATTTCAAGATAACCGGAAAAATTTTTTAAAGGGAGTTCCTATTACTGCATGCAGAAAAAAGCGTCATTGCGAGTCTGCCTTTAGCAGACGAAGCAATCTCCTGACGTCTTGATAGCG
>CAZWOY010000325.1:0-5119 GCA_964635255.1 uncultured bacterium | reverse complement strand
CCCCTGTATCCCCCCTTCAGATAGAATGGGGGAGATTAAGCGGTCTATTTTCCCATTAATCAGGTTTAATATAGTAAAAATAACCGACAACAAACAATGTAATAAAAGAAATTCGTAATTTCAGGGTTTATTCACAGTAAGAGATCAGTGGTGTGATCGTTTTATTTTTCAAAAGCCATGCTTATATTACAAAAATGCATTGACAACTCATTAAAGAATTGGGAGGTTTTACCATGAATACCGCGTTGCGAATTGGACGTGTTTTTTTCTGTTTTTGTTTATTATTCCCGCTTGCATTAGTTGCTTCTCCGTCATTGTCAGAAAGACCGGCTTCAGATATCGATGGATTTGTATCCGTCTCGGGAAACTCGCCTGTCGATATTAAAATTTCCGAGATCGAGACGCAAATCGATTTAAGCTTCTCAGTCGAAGAAATTGAGCGTATTGACAACAACGGCGCCGTCGCCTTTCGGATCGAAAACGAAGGAATCGACGGCAATCCGGGCTATCCCGACCTTCCGGCTGTTACACGGTTTGTGAGAGTCCCGGATCGAGGCGTAATCGAGATGGAATATTCAATTAACGAGCGTTCGGTAATTTCAAACGCGAATCCGGCTGTTTTCAGCCGCGAAGATCTGGAAGAAGCTGCAGCGCAGCCTTTAAACGGCGGACTATATCCGGCGGAACCGGTTCAAATCGGAACGCCGTCGATTATGCGCGGGATTCGCGTTGTGCCGGTGACAGTCTATCCCGTTCAATACGACGCTTTAAATAAAACTTTTATTCATTCCAGCGGTATCGACGTCCGCATCGCCGCGCGCGCCGGCGAAGGCGTTAACGAGACGCCGGACATTAACCGCCAGCCGTCTCGAAGCTTTAACCGGATGGTGGACGAACTGCTGGTAAATCCTCCCCAACGGGACAATCCCGATGAAAATTACTTGCCCGGCGGCTGCTTAATCGTTTTCGACGAAGAAGCCCCCGAATCCGTGTGGGAATTCGTCGAGTGGAAACGCCGCGCCGGTCATCCGGTTCAGGTTCTTGAGATTAACGGCGATGAATTGGTCCCCAACCAGCTTCGCAACGTCATCCGAGATATTTATGCCGAAACCGGTTTCGAATTTCTAACTTTCTTAGGTTCAGGCGAAGCGCAAAGACCCTTGCTTATCCCTATGGACGACGGCTGGGATGGAATTTACGACATGTATTACGCAATGCTGGAAGGCGACGACGCTCTGCCGGACGTGGCGCTCGGAACGATCAATTGTATCACTCAGGCGAGCTTAACCTGCGCGATAAGACGCGCTATCTCCTACCAGTCCCAACCTTACATTGAAGAAGAAGACTGGTTTACACGCGCCGGAGTCGGCGTCGGAGCGTGCAGCGTTCCAAACGACCTGTCGCCGTCCTATACCGGCAAGTGGATTACGGAAGTATTGACGCGCGAAGGTTTCGACGATATTTCTACCAGCTTCTACGCCGATAACGGAATCGATGATCCTTCGCGAATGATCGAAGATTTGTACAATGAAAACACGAACTTTATAATAGTCCGGGCGCATCAATGGGGTTTGGAAACCGACAATATCGATCCCGGTCCCGTTTATCCATTCCACTTTTTATGCAGTTCGGGAACGATATCCGGCGAAAACAACGGCGCGTTTAACTGGATTTTCCGCGTCGGGACGCCGGACGATATGCGCGGCGCCTCCGCCGGCTTCGGGCATTACTCCAGCCCCCGCACAAATACGGCAAACGCTCTTGTCGGCGGATTGACCGAATCGTTGTTTTTACTGAATATAAAGGAATACGGCTGGGCGAAAAACTACGCTTTGACCAACCTGCTGCGGGTGATGGTCGCCGATGGGCAGGAGCAGATGATCTACGAACATGGACATTGGCGCTATTACGGCGATCCCGGGCAATGGCGCTGGCGCGGCGTTCCCCGCCAAATTGACGTAACGTATTCCGAAACGACAGACCCGAATGCAACCAGCTTTAATGCGCGCGCGCGCCTAGGCGACGATCCGGTTGCGGGCGCTATAGTCTGCCTGAATCAGGGCGAGGATTTCCAGGTTGTGAGCCAAACCGATCGCGACGGAGCGGTTTATTTAACCTGGGAACATGGAGCATTCCTGGACGACCAACCGATACTTATTACGGTTACCGGCGAAAATATCTACCCGCATTTAGGCGAAATCGCGGTTGAAAACGATCCCGTCCAGATCGCTCTGACTGAATTTGCGTTCGACGACGTGGATAATGGCGACGGCGACGGCATACCAAATCCCGGCGAAAACGGCTTCATCGATATTCAATTGACCAATCACGGCGGAGAGCGCAGCCCGGATTTCGTTTCCATCGATCTGACAACCACTTCCCCGTGGATTGAAATCATCGAAGGCAGAACCGAAGCGGAAGGACTCGATCCCGGGCAGAGGCTCGACATAAACAATGAATTTCAGATCGAAGTCCGCGCAGGCTGCCCCGACGGCGAGGAAATTCAATTTATCTTGTCGATGGACGTCGGCGATCAGTTTCCCACGCAAACGGCGGGATTAAAACTCAACGCGCAGGCTGCAAGATTTAAATTTGTCGCGGCTCAGGGCGTTCTGGAGCCCGGCGAACAAAGTGAATTGGGAATTACGGTATTGAATATCGGACACAAGGAGAGCGCCGATTTGAACGCCCAACTTCAATCGATTAAGCCATTTGCGCGAATTCGCCGCGGTGATGGAAATTTTCCGGCAATGGAAGTTGGGGGGGAAGCGTCTAATGTTGGACAGGCTTTATCGGTTGAGGTCGATGAAGATGCGATCCCGGGATCGCCGGCTGAGTTTCTGTTGATTCTTGAAGGAAACGGCGTAGTCGATTCGGTTTACTTTGAGGTTCAGGTCGGGAACCCGCAAGATTCAGATCCGCTGGGGCCGGATAAATACGGATATATTGCGCTGGAAAATGGGGATGAGGACATTCGATGGAATAACGCGCCTGAATTCGAATGGGTGGAAATCAATCCCGACCGGGAAAATCCCAATTTCGAAGGCGTTGAAATCGATTTCGGCGTCGAGGACGAAGAGGATTCGACGGTAGTGGTCGAACTGCCCTTCATATTTCGTTATTACAGTCGGGAATTCGAAGAAATCACGATCTGCAGCAACGGCTGGCTCGCCGCCGGCGATCAGCGAACCCTGAAAAACCAGCAAAACTGGCTCATGCCCGGCTTCAACGGCGCTTTCGGAATGATGGCGGTTTTCTGGGACAGGCTGCATTACGATCAGGAATCGGACGGACTTTTCTATTTTTACGACGAGGATGCAGGAAGATTCATCATCGAATGGAACGCCGGCGTCGAGGATGACGGCGAACGAGAGGATAATTTTTTCGAAGCGATCCTTTTCAACCCGGAAATGCATGAAACCATTACCGGCGACAGCCCGATACTTTTCCAATATCACACGGTTAACAACATTCAGGATCAATGGGAAGCCAACGCTCACGCCACCGTCGGAATATCGTCGCCCGATGGTTTGGACGGCTTGACATTTACATATTGGAACACCTACCATCCATCCTGTACGCCTTTGCAGGCGTGGAAAGCCATCCTCTGGACAACGGTCGATTTCACGCCGGCAGGATTGATTTATGGCGTGGTAACGCGCCGCATCGACGGCGAACCGGTCGCGGGAGCCCGGGTTGAAACCAACATTGATTTTTCAACCGTTACCAGGCAAAACGGGACATACAGACTGCAAGGTCTTCCGGCGGGCGCGATCGATATTACGGTTCTGGGCGAAGGATATGAACCGGCGGTCGTCGAGGGAATACAGGTCGAGGAAGGCGAAGAGCTGGAACAGAACTTTACGTTAAACCATGCGTGGCTGTCGGCGAATCCCGTTATCTTTGAGGACGTCTATGCTTCACAGCCGGTTAGCGTCGAAGCTGCGCTTTCAAATATCGGGAACTATCCGGTTAATGTGCAGACGGCGGAATTCGCCGTTCCCGATTCGGTCGATAGCGATTCTACCGAGTGGATCGATCCGGCGAATTTCACGCTTCAAGGTTTGGATTTCCCGTTTGAATTGGCGGGAGCGGAAAACGTCGAATTTACAATCGCACTGGAAGCGCGCGAGGATATCGCGGTCGGACCCTACACGGCGGAATTGATTTTTAACAACGACAGCCCGGTCGCAGAATACGCCGTTCCGATTTCGATAGAAATCATATCATCGGCGGATCGGCCGAACAATGGCGTCCCGAAGCGATTCTCGCTGTTCGATCCCTATCCTAATCCATTCAACGCTTCGGCGAAGATAAAATTTGGACTGCCTAAGCATGCAAACGCAGCGCTTTCAATTCACGATCTAAACGGCAGAAAAGTGAAAGAACTCGCAAATTCGGGAATGTCCGCCGGTTTCCACATTGTGAATTTCGACGGTTCTGAACTGGCGGCGGGACTTTATTTGGTTCGCCTCGAGAGCGAACATTTCAGCGCGACCAAACGGCTGCTGCTGATAAAATAGGAAAAACTATGAATTCTCCCGAGGAAATATTCAACCTGTTTCAGGTTAACTATATAGCCATGAGCGCCAACATCAAGGATATCGACAATCAAACGAGCCTGATAAAGCCTCAGCCTGCGGGCAACCACATTAACTGGGTCTTAGGGCATATACTGGTTTCGAGGGGCATGATACTCGAAATGCTGGATGAAAAACCGGTTTTAAGCGATATACAGGCAGCGCCCTACAAACGCGGCAGCGTCAGCAATCCGATGGATTTCCTGCTGCCTTTCGAAGCGCTGGTCGATAGACTAAATCAATCGCAGATAGCTCTAAAAGGCGCTTTTGGAAAAATCACCCAGGATCAGCTCGCCCTGATCGACGAAGAGAGCGATCTTGAATGGAAACGCCAGCCGCTCGGCGACCGGCTGCTATTCTTGCATTTTCACGAAGCGTATCACATCGGTCAATTAGGTTTGCTTAGAAGATTAGCCGGAATGGAGGGAGTGATACAGTAAGACTGGAATTTTTCCATTCCATTTTCTATCTTTTATTACTAAGTGCAGTAAAAAGCGTCATTGCGAGTCTGCCTTTAGCAGACTAAGCAATCTCCTAAT
>CAZWOY010000324.1:0-5134 GCA_964635255.1 uncultured bacterium | reverse complement strand
GCGCGAATGATATGGATTTGCGCGGATTTTGACAAGAAGGCGTCAACTGTGAAACCTTGACGCCTTCCTGACTGTTTTTTTACACTTTCTTACGTTCTTACTTTCTCACTTTCTCACTTTCTTACTTTCTCACTTTCTTACTTCTTCCGCTAT
Organism: uncultured bacterium; assembly: GCA_964635255.1. Taxonomy (GTDB): domain Bacteria; phylum Electryoneota; class AABM5-125-24; order Hatepunaeales; family Hatepunaeaceae; genus CAZWOY01. Next base: position 4,981 of record CAZWOY010000324.1, on the reverse strand, counting down.
TTCACCAAAACAACTTTCGCCCTGCTTGTTTCAACATCCGCAGCCATTTGAATGAAATACACCCCTGCAGAAAACGATTCGGCGTTCCATACGCGCTTGTGAACGCCGGCGTCAACTTTGCCGTCAATTAATGAAGCGACTTCTTTGCCGGTTAAATCGTAAACCCTAAGCGAAGCGTCTCCCGTTTCTTTCATTGCAAACCTAATCGACGTTTGTGCGTTAAAAGGATTAGGATACGCCGATTCTATTCCAAATTTTAGCGGCGGGACGGATTTTTCGGTTAATCGAATTACGGAAAAAGCGTCTGTTTCGTAACGATCCGATCCTTGAACCGCCTCAAATTCTGAAACGCATTCCCTCTCGCCGTCGAATATTCGAATGTCCCAATTTTGGCTCTCTTTTGCGCCATCCACTTTCGGAGTTGTCGGATCGTCTCCCCATAAGGCTATACCACATTTGCCATTTTGTAAAACGCCGGCTCCGATGCAGCGATCATCTGCAAATGCGCCAACTTCGACTCCCTCGAATTCGGGAATCTGTTCGGCTAATACAAGCAGGCTCATGTTAACGCCGGTTGGTTTTGGCTCTGAAAAGCGACTCGGTTTTGCGGACTCTGCGCTGCTGAAAACTTCATTGCCTTCTTCTCTAAGGCGATAGACAAGTTCCGCTTCGCCGTCCATTTTCAGCATGTAGCCGTTACCTTCGCTCATATCGCCCATATTGCTGAAATCCCATTCGGGAACGTAGAAATGTCCGCCGCCGTCTTTGGCAATTAGAAGTTGGTCGCGAATGCCGGACAAAGCCACGGTCGCTTCGACGTCTATGCGCGGATAGTAGCTGACCATTTGCCAACCGTCGATCAAGTCGATGGGATCGTCAGGAAATACGGAAGTTCCTTCAATTGTCAATTGACATTCTTCATTTACCTTAATTAGATATCCTTGAGGCGCGAACCAACCCGGGATATTATTGAAGTTAAATTCCGGATTGTAGAACCTGCCCATGCCGTCTTTCATCAGATCAAGCAAATCCTCATCGGTCAAAGGGCGAGTTAACTCGATAACATTATGTTCGTCAGGATCGAGATTTACCGACACAAGATTCCAGCCCAAATCAAGCTCGAGAGTTCTGTCGGTGTGCACATTTCCTTCCGTAGCCATTAATGAAACCGGCACTGTCGTTTCTCCTCCGACTCCATTATGAGTGAAGACGAAATCGCAGGTAAATTCAAGATTCAGCGGCAATCCTTGAGTGTCGAATAGAACAGCCAATTCCGAGGATTCTCCGGCTTCGACCGCACCCTCGACCGGATTAATTCCGATCCAACCGGTTGGCGAGTCGAGATGCAGGACTTCAACTCTGTCCGGTGAACTCGTTAAAGTTATAAACACCCAGCTTCTGGGATCCCAGCGCTGGTTAATCGATACGGTTCCGGCTCTGCCTTCAAACTCAGGTTCGGCTTCTAAAAATACCTGTCCGTTTTCCAGGTTCATTTTCCATACCTGTCGATCCGTTTCGCCGTCGCGGCAGAATAGATAGAGGTTACAGTCATCGGGATCGTCGCGGTAGTATCCTAAACCATAAACATGGAGTCCCTGATCGGGACGATCGATTAAAACAACCTGCTCCCCGTCCCGGTTTATGCCGGCAATATCAGTAGTAACATTGCACGTCCACAGCAGCTCCCGATCGGGATCCCAGGTTATGGGTCTGGTAGATCCGATAGGACACTCAAACTCGGCAATCACTTCTCCTTCGGTGGTAAATCCGTAGATTATCCCATCATCACAGCCCCACAGATGTTCGCCGTCGTAAGCTAATCCGCGATATCCGTAGTTGGATTCACCGGCTTGAGCAAATTGTCTTGCCACTTCTCCTTCGCGGCTTACGACGTATATCTGATTATCTTCTCCTCTTATTCCACCGGCTATATAATAGTGGTCATCGATGAACTCGACGCCTCCCAATCGGTTGTTCTGAACCGCTTCTTCCGCGTCGAAGCCATTCCGGATTTCCCATCGATCGACGTCCGCTCCCATCGGAAACTCAATTTCAACCGTCCATGAAAGCTGACCGTTGCCCGGATTTTGCAGTTCAAGATTTATTTCCTCCTGTTGATCGGGCGGCAGGATTCTGGGAACTTCGTCTGCTGACAGATCGAAAACCGAGTGCAGCATTCTTATTTCGACCTCAGTTACCTCATCCTCAGTTACTTCGACCTCTTCCAAAGTCATCGGCAGGAAATCCTCAGCGGTCGCTTCTACGGTATATACCCATTCCGGGATTTCTTCGAAACGGAATTCGCCGTTTTCATCCGCCTGCCGTTCAAAATCGAATCTTGGAATGGAAATAAGCGCTCCGGGGATTGGCTCATCATTGGAATGATCGACGACAATGCCTCGCAATTCGCCGAAACCGGCGATAACGGTAAGATCGACCGGAACTTCAAGCCGGTTGTTTTCCGGGTCGTTTGAAGAGATGATCAGATTTCTTTCGAACTGTCCGGGCTGCAGTTCATCCGTCGAAATCGTTAATTCAACTTCGATCGCTTCATCATTCGCTAACTCGGCTTCAACCGGTTCAACTTCAAGCCAATCTATGCCTTCGCCGGTAATTTCAATCGAAAACATCAACCTGCTTTCTTCTTCGCCGGTGTTTGTGACTACTAAGGTTTCTTCTCCAATTAATCCCATTCCAACCTGAACGTCGAACGCTTCAGGTTCAATAGTGATTGCCGGAACCGCGCTGTGGCGGTCTTCGAATATATGCACGATTCCTTCTCTGCCCGTGCAATATAAGAGCCGGGTGCGCGGATTGTAATCGAGCCCCAGTCCGTTTCCATCAATAAGATCATTTCCGAAAATAACCGCCAGCCGTTCGCCTTCGAGGCTGTATTCGTAAACCCTATCGTTGCCTTCCATTACCAGCAGGGAATTGTTTGGCGGATAATATTCGATAGCGGTAAGACTGATGTTGTCAATGTGTCTTTCGATTAGTTCGCCTTCAACCGTCATTTCACGGATTCCACCTGGATGTTCGGCGACAAATATAGTTTCTGTTGTGGGACAATAACAGACTCCATTGGAATTGCCGCCGGAAGCAAAACTGTTTAACAGTTCACCCTCGATATCGTAATGGTAAATGTTGTTATTCCGACGGTCGGCGCACCACCAGGTATTGTCCTCAGGATTATAATCCATGCCATAGATATCCTGAGGTTCGTTGAGTTGCACTCTGTCGATAACCTCGTCTAAATCTTCGTTTAGGATGCAAACAGTGCATTGCCTGAGGTTCATTATATAGATAATTTCTTCCTCAGGATTGGTTGCGATTCCATAGAGATCATCGACGAGGTTGCTTATATCCAATCTCTGCACCTGTTCGAATTGAGCGAATAAAGCTGTTGGGAATGCAAAAACGAGAAAAAGTAAAATTAGTATGCTTAGAACAAAGCGCATTTTTCCCTCCTGAACGGTTGACTTAGCCAAGAAATGATTTAAAAATGTGTGTTTGTTTCCTATCTGGTGCATGTCACGGAAGAATAGCTGTATCCGGTTGCACAAACAACAATTTGAAATATATAGTGTAAAATTCATAAAATCAACTAAAGTGTGGATCAATATTACTTGACAAACGTTCGTTTGATTATTGTGTTTTAACAAACATTTGATTTAAACAGAATTATGTATGAATACTTTTAAATGCACGATATTTTTAGTTTTCCTTTTACAGTCTATCCTTTTTTCGCAAGGGCTTTTCGAGGACGCCGTTGAATCGGCGGAGGAGGAAGCTGCGGGCGAATCCTCAGGATATGAACTTAATGGTTACATTCGCGGGATCTATTATGGGGGGAAAGGGCCGGATGAAAACAAACTTGATGCGAAAAGCGCATACGGCGAAGCTGTCCTGCAGTTGTGTGTGCGACACTCAAAAGGCGACAGCTATTTTGAAGCCGGATTTCGCAGAGGCGGGGAATTCGGGGAGCGAATAGAAGAATTCGGGGTGGCCGAAGCCTACTTAAATCTCTATTTAGGCAAATTCGACGTCCGAGCCGGCGAGCAGATCGTTGTCTGGGGGCGCGCCGATGGATTCAATCCCACAAACAACATCACGCCGATGGATATGCTGGTCAGGTCGCCTGTCGAAGATGACCGCAGGATGAGCAACTTTCTGGTCAGAACTTACTACAATATGTTCCCCTTGCGCATTGAAGCAATTTGGATTCCGTTTTTTAAGTCCTCACAGCTTCCGGTTGATATAGGCGGCTTCAGCAATATGCTGGATTTTAATAGCCGGATCTACCCGGACATGAAGCTGAACAACAGCGGATACGCCTTCAAAATCGATTTGACGAAACCGTCGTTTGGCGCTTCGGTTTCTTATTTTAACGGTTTTAATCCAATGCCGGGAATGTTTCCAGCCAATCCGGGATCTCAGCCTCCCATGTTGTCGCCGATTGCCTATCGAATGCACGTCATGGGCGCTGATTTATCGACCTCAGGACTGTTCGGGTTGGGATACCGGGGTGAAGCCGCTTATGCCATTCCCTATAAGGACGGAACAAAATATCCGTATATTCCTTATTCCGAACTTGAATACGTTGCCGGAATCGATAAAGAATACGCCAGCGGATTTTCGTTCGTAATCCAGTACATGGGAAAGTTTGTTTTCGATTTTGAAGAAGTCTCTTCTCCTCCGCTGGATATGAAGGCTTATACCTACATGAATCGCAATCGAATACTCGCCTCGCAGCAGAACGAGATCAGCCATTCCGTTGTATTCAGACCTGCATGGAAGCTGCTCTATGAAACGCTGCAAATTGAGGCGCTGGGAATGTACAACTTTACGACCGAAGAACTGTTTGTTAGACCCAAAATCGCCTACGACGTCGACGACGCTTTGAAAATCACAGTTGGAATGGATGTCTATTCGAGGCGGGAAAATACGCTGTTCGACCTGGTAAAGGATCATCTGGGATCGT
>CAZWOY010000323.1:0-5136 GCA_964635255.1 uncultured bacterium | reverse complement strand
TAGCAAAACAACTGATCTCCCAAAAGATAAAACTATTTTATGCGCTTATTAATATAATCTTCCGAGTGCGCTCTTCAGCTTGTGGATAGCTGATATCAAAGAATCTCCGCAACCAATGCCGCACAATTTAACCGAACGACGGGTAAACCATTCCAAAACGCCGCTTGTGATACCAGCGGGCAAAAGGAAAATACAAAATAATTATTAAAATATAAACGGGAAATCCAAAAGCAATCCCCACAGTCAGGGAGAGCAGAAAAATCGCCCATTTATTGACGCTTATCACCCGGTCGATGCTGTACCTGAAAAAAGCCGCTGTTAAAAACGGCGCAGTGACAATCGCAGGAAGCGCGATAACCCAGTCATTGTTCAATATGCCGGTCAACGCGCTCAGACTAAAACCAAGAATGCCGATAAATAAGGTCGTTTTTTCGCCATACGCAACCACAAACGTTCTCTTTCCTTCGGCAAGGTCGCCCTTTTTATCCGGCAAGTTGGTTAAAAGACAGCTTGACGTAAAGGCAATTATGTAAGGAAGTTCGATTAAAAACGCCGCCGAATTGCCGTAAACCAGTTCGCCCAGTTTCAGAAACATCCACCCTCCGGCTGCATAAGCGATTATTCCGCCCCAGGGTTTTTGCTTTAAAGCCAAAGGCGTAAAGTTATACAGCACGCCGATAACTAAAAAGAGCCCAAGCGCTAATAAGCCTAAATGACTGAATCCAGAAAAGATAAGCGAGAGAACAGCTAAAATTGAGAGAACAATCGACTCGTTTATGAGATGCCGGCGGTTCAAAGCGCCTTCCGCGACTAAAAAAAGCTTTTTATTGATTTTATCCGTTTTTACGTCTTTAATCTGGTTGAGTAAATAAACCAAACCGTACATAGCCGTTAAGGCTATAGCCAACAACAGCCATCGCCACCAGACAATCTCGCCCCCCGGATTCAGGATTCCGCTCCATTGAAGCCATTGGTCAGGATCTCGGACTGCGAGCCAGCATCCCGCTAACGTCATAGTCCATAATGGAAAAATTAGTGTAGGTCTCAAGACAAAGAACGAATCGAAAAAACTCGCCGTTTTACCGCCTTTCAGGCGGCTCGCTTCAACAGATTCGTTCAATTGCGGATTCATCTGGGTCGTCTCCTAATGGCGCTGGATATTCTCCGGTAAAGCAGGCTGTGCAATAATCCTGTCCATTGGTGGACGGCACAGCCGAAAGCAGCTCATTTTTAGTTAAATACTCGAGTGAATCCGCTTGAATATGGCTGCCTATTTCTTTAATCGATTTATTGCTCGCTACCAGTTCTTTCCAGGTGGGAAAGTCCATACCGTAAAAACACGGATTTATTATCGGCGGCGAACTGATACGAACATGAACTTCTTTAGCTCCCGCCTGCCGGATATGCCGCACCAGCTTTTTCAGCGTAGTTCCGCGCACAATCGAATCATCCACCAGAACCACGCTTTTATTCTTAATCACGCCTGCAACGACGTTAAATTTAAGCTTAACGCCGAAATCACGCATTCGCTGCTCCGGTTCGATAAATGTGCGGCCTACATAGTGATTTCTGATAAGTCCCAATTCGAAATCGATATTTTGCTCATGCGCAAATCCCAGAGCCGCCGTATTTGAAGAATCAGGCACAGAAACCACTATATCTGCATTTCTGACGGGATGATTTTTCGCTAAGACGTGTCCAAGCCTGCGTCTCGTCCGGTTTACGCCGTCTCCGAAAACTATGCTGTCAGGACGGGAGAAATAAATATATTCGAAGATACAATGCGCTTTTTTTACGCTTTGCTGAAATTTCCGCGTGTGCGGTCCGGTTTTATCAATAATCAGCAATTCACCCGGCTCGATTTCGCTATCGTACTCTGCATCGAGCAAATCAAACGCGCACGACTCCGATGCAACGATCCAACCTTTGTCTCTTTTGCCAAGACATAAGGGTCGAAAACCATAAGGATCTCTCGCGGCAATCAGTTTGTCTCTGGTCATCAGCACAAGCGAATAAGCGCCCCTTGACATCCGTAAAGCGTCTATCAATCGATCATGAATCTCTGACCTGTGAGATCTGGCTAATAACTGAAGAATGAGTTCACTGTCGCTCGAAGTTCTAAAGATAGAACCTTCGTTTTCAAGAAATGACCGGAGCGGTTTATAGTTTACCAGATTGCCGTTATGCGACATCGCGACGCCGCCGCTTCGGTCCTCTACTAAAAGCGGCTGCACATTTATACTCAAGGAAGAACCGGTGGTGGAGTATCTGTTATGTCCTATAGCGGATTTTCCGGGCAAGCTCGCGAAAATTTCCCGGTGTTTAAACACATCGGCGACTAATCCTCTATCAGCATGCCGATAGAGGTTTTCACCGTCCGTCGATACGATTCCGGTCGCCTCCTGACCGCGATGCTGGAGAGCGTATAACCCCAGATAAGTTAAGGTGGAAGCTTCTTTTAACCCATAAACTCCGAAAACGGCGCAGTTCGATCGAGGTTTGTCTATTTCGTATTGCATCAATTATATCGGTATGAATAATCGCGGGAAGGTTAGTTTAAAGCCCAATATCTTCTCTTATATCCCGCATCGCTTCCAGAGAGATTTCCATGAATTCACCAAGCTCCAAACCGATTTCAGAGCAGGCGTCGATTTGGCTGCGGTCGGCGCCGGCGGCAAATCTTTTATCCTTATATTTCTTTTTCAGAGATTTTAATGTCATGTCCGCAAGACTTTTTGAGGGGCGCATTAAGGCTCCCGCATAAATCAATCCGGTAATGGGATCCGCGCAGTAAAGCGCTTTATCGAGCAGCGTTTCGCGAGGCAGTTTGCCCGGATGAACCTTCACAGCCTGCAGCGCTACCGGAGGCAGTTTGCCGTCAAGTATTTCTGCTCCCCGTAAGCCATGTTTCTCCAGATCGTCCGCTGTTTCGCCAAGATCGATATCATGCAGCAGACCGGTTAGGCCCCATAATTCCTCATCCTCGCCAAATTTCTTTGCCAATGCGCGCATCACGGCTTCTAATGAAAGTGAATGGTAAATTAAATTTTCCTTATCGATATGCTCGCGTAGAAGATTCAAAGCCTCTTCGCGATTTATCACTCGAACCTCCATGAGAAATTTACTTTTACGCCCAAAATACTTAAGCCTTCTTTAGTCTTCTTTGTTTCATTGCCGCCAAAATCGTCGGATACGTCGAAATTGTACAAATGCGCATCTACATACGCGTCCAGCATGGACATTAACAACGTCCCCGCCAGATACCATCCCAACCGGTTTCTGTTATTTCTGTGCGCATCCGCCGATAGATCATCGCCCAATGTGCGATAATATTCGTATTGTCTATTTTCACGGTATATACTCAGTATCAAACCATGTTCTACGCCGCCGTATATCACAGCCTTGACCGGCTGTTTCACATAACACTGTCCCCATCCAGGCAAAAGTAACGATCTGAATGCCGCACCGGTTGGATTTGGCTTCCAGTTGACGCTGTCAGATGGAGCCGCTTCATTCTCTGCATAAACATTTGGGATAAGAAAGATTAAAGATATAATCAGAAATGTTATTTTGCAGCAGCGATACAATCGATTTCAATCAAAGCATTTTTAGGTAGAGCGGCGACTTGTACCACCGCCCTTGCCGGCTGGGCGGCGTCAAAATATTTCTGATAAATTTTGTTTACAACGCCAAAATTTTCTATATCGGTTAAGTAAATATTTACTTTCAGAACCTGATCGATCGAAGATCTCCCGGCGACGACAATTTCGCGCAGATTGTTCAATGCCTGGGCAGTCTGTTCCGCTATCCCGCCTTCGACCATTTCGCCAGTAGAAGGATTTAAACCGATCTGACCGGCTGTAAACAGGAGTTTTCCTTCAAAGGTCACTCCCTGGCTATAAGGTCCGATAGCTGCAGGAGCTTCACTCGTCTCAACGATTCTCTTCATGTGATCCTCTTTTGTAGTTTTTATCCTCCTCAATAGCGAGGAAAAGTTTTTCAACGTCCCTTTGGCATAAAATCGCAAAGCAAAATAAAACCAGATCTTGCAACGCTTATTTTACTTCCTCATAATCGGCATCTTCAATGTCCTTTTCATTCCAAGGATGTTTTTTACCTTCTTTAGCTTCCATCGCTCTTTTAAAATTTTGTGTCAGCGGATGCTGTAAAATTTTAAAAAAAACCAGGATCATCCTATATAATAAGTAGAAAACAACAAGTAACAGTAAAATTTTAAACAACTTCAACCTCCATTCCAAATCTTAAGTCTCTATCCATAATACTTTTCACAGTATCCAATAGCAAGCGTTTATGATCCAGATTGTGAACAAAATCCAATTGAGTGGCGTTTATCTCAATCAGCGTCGAATCGGAAAAGCGTTTGAAAAAACTATTGTAAATTTCGCACAGAGCGCTGAGATATTCCAATTCGATAGAGCGCTCATATTCGATATCCCTGATTTTTATGTTCGTCATCAGCTTTCTTGGGACTGATTTTAGAAAAATGACAAGGTCGGGTTTGGCGACGTCGGTTTCTAAAATCCCGGAAATTTTGTTGTATAAATCGAATTCCCGGTCGTCAAGGGTTAAACGCGCAAAAATATGGTTCTTTTCGAACATATAATCTGAGACGATTAGCTCATGAAACATATTTCTCTGCCTAAACTCCAGTTGGCGCCGGTGGCGCGCCAAGAGAAACGTAATTTGCGTCTGAAAAGCCCATCGCGCTGGATCGTTATAAAAATCGGGCAGAAATGGATTTTTTTCGGGTTCTTCAAGCGCGAGAACACCTCCAAAATCGGACGCAATCATTTCAGCCAGCGAGGTCTTCCCTACTCCAATTGCTCCTTCGACAGCAATATGACGAATTCTTCCTTTCTTTAAATTCCGAACCGTAATGTTTTTTTGATCGATGCGAACCAACGTTTTTTATCAGGGCGAGTTTACTGCTGTATTTTCGACGAATTAAATCGGAAAAAAGTAAATATAATAACTGCATCCTGAAAAACCTAATCAAGATCCGCAATATTAGATTTCATTAAGAACTTGTTAAATCCATTAAACAAAATGTCTAAGGCTAACGTTTTATTACTACGTGCAGAAAAAAGTGTCATTGCGAGTCTGCCTTTAGCAGAC
>CAZWOY010000322.1:0-5137 GCA_964635255.1 uncultured bacterium | reverse complement strand
CGCATATCCGCCGGCTTCCATGCGCAGGAAATATACCCCGGAGCGCAAATCCGCCGCATTCCACATCAGGTGGTGCGATCCCGCTTCTCGCACGCCGCCGTAAAGGCTTTCGACCAGTCTTCCATCGACGTTGTAAACATCGAAGGAAACCGGGGTTGGGTTTGGGATCTTGTATGCGATTTTGGCTGTCGAATTGAACGGATTGGGATAAACGCCCGACAGCTCGAATTCGGAGATAACCGAAGCGTTTTCTTTTTCCGCGAAATCAGGCGAGACGTTAAGGATAACCGGCAGTTCGATCTGTCTGCCGGTGTGAATTTCGTTGAAGATGGTCAGGATGCCGAATTCATCATGCCATAGTTCTGCGGCGTTAAACGTAAGGTGGATCGGCAGTTCCCGCTGCGGATCTATTCCGCCTGATTCCGGCTCCATAGTCAGCCAAATCCGGTTGGGCGAAACCTCCCGCACAACGACATAATCCTCGTGATTCCGGTTTTGTTCGATATAGGCTATAACGATTTTTTTGGCGTCCCAAATCCCGCAAACGGTCATCCCGCCCGGTCGAGCCGCATACTGGTCCGGGCTGTCAAAGGAGGTTAATCCGATCTGGTTTCCGGTCTGCACGTCAATTTTGGTCAGCGTTAATCCCATATCATTGTCATCGCCGGGCGGCAGCGCATAGAGCAGGGCGTAGAGGCTGTATCCGTCGGGATCGTGCTTATGCCATCCCAAGCCGTACACTCTCCGAATCGTCTCCGGATGAAAGGGATTATTTACGTTAAAAGTAGATACTTCTTCGTAATTATTTTCACCTAATGCATATCTGATCCCCATAATCTCCGAATCCGCGGAAACGCCGGCGTAGAGAATATCCCGTTCACGGTCATAAGTCATCGTGGTGTGTGAATCATAAGGACCTCTGAACCGGTGGACTTCCATCCCCGTTATCGGATCGACCAATACAATTTCATCGCCGTCCCCGCCTACTATATATTCGCCGTCATAGGTCAAGCCTCTGAATCCCCAGGCTTGGTCGCACGGCTGTTCTATCGCGTCCTGAAGCTCTCCCTCTTTGTTGAATTGATAAATCAGATGGGGCTGTCCGATGTTTATGCGGACATTGCCGGTTACCCAGAACGAGTGATTGAAGTATTCGACGCCTTTGACATAGCTGTCGCCGGTGGCTTCGGTGACGGAAAATTCCTGCAGGACGTCCCAGCGATTATCGCGTCCCGGCGCATCCTGGTTATCTTCCGGGAGGCTCTCAAACTGCGTGGTGAATTCCAGCCGTCCCGTTCCGCGGTTGGATAGCGTAATCGTCTCTTCGGCTATTGCGTTTAATTCCAAATCGACGTTCAACCGGTCGTGGTCGATAGCCGGTTCCGGATTGAGTAAACCGATTTCAAATTCCAAGGTATCGTTGAGATTGACTCTATAATCGAGCGTCGAGTCCAGAAATCCGTTATGGGAGGCTGTAAGCCGCCCGACTCCGATATTGTAGAGCTCTATCGCCCAATAGCCGGTTGAATCCGCTAAATCGACGTTCCCGAACAGCGTTTGAACGCGGGCGTTTTGCAGCGGTTCGCCGGTCGCGGCGGACTCCACTCTGCCGTGAATGAAAGCTGTGGGATTAGCGGCAATCGTAACGAATTTGACGGCTCTTTCATTCTCAATTTCCGCTGACGAGGGATGATATTCCCTGTCCGAAGCGTAATTTATACCGTAGCGGCAGTCGGGACTGCATATTCCGACACTGAAGCCTCTCGGTAGATTCTGTTCTAAACGTTCCACCACATTATGGTATTGAAATTTAATCATACCATCGTCGGTAGGCGTCGGGAATTCGGCGGGATCATACAGGATGATCTGAAATGTAAATTCATCTCCGCGCGGATAGTGCTGAACATCATACCATTCGATTATAAAACAGCCGTCTTCATCCCCGCAGGTATAAACCGAACCGTTTCCAATCGTCAAATCATCCCAGAAGGGCGCCGCCATTCCGAGCGAACCGTTTATCACTTTGTCAAGGGGATAATTGTGTTTGTTGCGGCACTCCGCCAAATCGCCGCCGAATGCGATAAAGCCATTTTCAGAGACCGTTATATGATCGAACTGCTCGCCGTAAAACATAAACGTAAACGGCAATTCTACAACGCTGGCGAAATCCTCTTCCCGCAGATTCCCAGGGAGCGTTTCACCGTCATAGTCGTTGTCATTGACTCGCGGACAAATTTCGATCCAATCGTAATCAGGGGATTCAACCCAGTCTTCATCGGTATCGTCAAAACAAACATATCCATAGCCATCGGGACCTTGCGGGACGCTTTCATCCAAACCTGAAATCTCGATCTCAAACAACGCCGTATCCGGAGTTTCATGTTCATCCGGCGCGATCAACAGCATCATCGGAGCTCTATTGCCCGGAATGATCCGCGCATTCGACGCTATCAGAAATGGATCGCCTTCAGGATAACGCATTCTATCCGGTTCAATGGGATCGTACCAGCGCTGGTCATTTTCAACTGCGATATATTCACTCAGCGATACAAGATGGACGCAAGTTTGTTCTGAAGCCGCTCTTCCCAGGTTGGCTAATCTTATTCTCAGTTCGCATTCATCATTGGGCTCTAAATCGAAACGGTCGATTGAATGAAGCGTCAGCTTTGGTCCATAGACTTCGACCGGCAGATGAGACGTCCAGGTTCCGTTATCGCTGTGAAAGTCAATAATTAAAGGATATTCCACTCCATCCGGAGCGCCTGGTTCGAGTCTGATTTCCAGAGACCGGTTGGCGGCGGATTCTTCGCCCGCGTCAAGATTGCCGAACTCAAGTTCGTGTTCGGGGATATCGAACCAGCCCGAATTGTCGCGCACAACGCCTGTGACAGATCGAGCGGCATTGTCGCCGCCGTTATTCCGAGCGTAGATAAGAATGTCAACCGTCTCGCCCGGCTCTATCCGGCTGCCGTGTCTGTCGTTTTCATGTTCGACCGTAATCCGGCTGACGCTGATATTGCAAGGCGTAACTCGGCAGGGAACAGTTTCCTGATAAGGCGTCACGCCGTCTTTGATCACAGTTAAAATGTAGTCTCCCTGATCGGGATCAAGATTTAGGCTTACAACGCCATTGCGATTCGTATAGCCATCGGCGCACAAATCTTCGCCGCGAACCAGTGAAACATACGCATTTTCGATTTGCAGTTCCACGTCAGGATTAAATACCTCGACCTCGATGTTATTCTGACCGATTGAAATTTCATCGGGATGGACAACCGAAATATTCTTAGGTCTTCCAATCCAGGCTTTCTGTCCCGGTTCGCCCAAAAACATAAATTCTTCCGCATAATGGTCGAATCCTCGCCGGTCCATGAGTCCTCCATAATCGAGCATTGCCATCGCCATCGTCCTCGCCCATCCGACCGGAAGCCTGTCGGCGACGATCCCCCGCGCCATAGCTCCGGCTAATACATTGCAGACAATCGTTGATTGCTGGTGGCGAGTTCCGCTTATCACAGAAGGTCCTACGGGACGGTTCGGCGACCCGGCGCCCCACGCATCCAACACGTGACCTTCAACATGACCGCCGCCAACTGTGATAAAAATGGGATTCACGTTCGCGTTCGAGAATACGTTTTCGTTGATTCTTGGGAATCCGCGCCCGAATATCAGATTGCCGCCATTCCTGATCCATCCCGATATGCTTTCCCAAATGTCGTCATGCACGCTATAGTATCGTCCTTCTGTGTTAGCAAAACCATTTCTGCGGCACAGGTTTTCGATCCAGACGCCCGCGTAGGTAACCATTTCATTCCAACCGTTTACATGTTCAGTATAAACGCCCGCCGTTTCAAACCACTCATCGTCTTCCGTATATGGATTTCTCTGGTATTGTAAAGCTCTTGCAACCATCGTTTCGATCTCATGGTCGCCATGTGCGGCGAGTCTCCCGATTGCTAATTCGGCGAGATGGTCGTCGCCATCCAAAAATCCCATTGCAATATCATGTTCATCGGGTGATTCGCATATACGAAAATGGCCGGCAAGACAGAGGTATTCCAAAGGCGGGTCCCATTCTTCATAAGCCGGGCGGATTATGTTGCGAATTGTACGATCCGGACTTTGCTCAGGTTGTTCTATCTCAACACGATGTCCGCACTGTCTTTTCCACTGTACAAGCGATTCAATTTCACGGTTTATGTCTCCCTGATAATTTCTGCGCGGCAGAAGGATCATATATCCTCCCTTAGGCAGACGAGCGCCGTCGTCGTCCCGGCGAGGCGGATTCAGAGCGATTGCCTGCAGCAAACGGAAGGTTCCTTGAGTCAGTGTTTTGGGTGTGACGCCGGATTCACAGCTTTCCTTTGAATCATTGAATTCGATAATGCATTCGATCTCATCAGCGAAATGGAGGTTGTTGTTTTGAGAATCAAACCTGGCAGGATTAGCCGTTACCGGCTGAAGTTTCCATCCTCGAAAATTATGAGGCGTTTCGAGACAAACGGCATTTACTTTTTTTACAGAAAGGTCTTCTAAATCGATAAAATCGGATTGTGAATTTGGTTCCCGGGCATTGCCGCCATTATTGTAAACGGCGATTGCAGAAAGAGGTATTTTCCGGTCATTTTTCTTAACAGTCTTGATAAACGCCTTTTTGCCCGGAGGGACAATAAGGATTTTTGTCATTGGCAGCAAACCGCCGCCCTCCCATCCATCCGCTAAAGCCAGATCATCCGGCTTTAGTTGCAAACCTCCCGATTCGCCGCGCGAAATGCGATTCAAATCCGGTTCGTCGAATTCAAATGTAAGAACAAACTGATGTCGATCGACTTGCGCGAAGTCGAAATGTGCCGCAAATGCAGCCGTTAAGCAACCGATTGCCAACCAACAGGAGGATAGTACAATCCTAAAGCAACCCATAAAAGCGCCTCCTCAACATCTATCTTTAACCCAAATTTTAACTTGATACAATAGATAATATACACACTTAATAACTTCCTCGCAATATGCAATCCGGAAAAAATCGCTGTTTTACGCGGTACAAAATCTTTTTTCCTTATCATAACAATCGTTATTAATCAAATAAGCTATTCCGCATAAATAACTATAATAATTCCTTGACATAATCCAAACTTTG
>CAZWOY010000321.1:0-5142 GCA_964635255.1 uncultured bacterium | reverse complement strand
CTTTTGCAAAGGAATGCTTTTTGAGAGAAAAAGCAAGCGAACCGATAATTTAGTAAAAACCGCCGCCGGGTTTGCTTGCGCGTCATGAACTGAACCTAATCTAAGGCGGCTGGTAAGGAATAAAATTTACCGAATAAGAGACATTCCGCGATAAGGGCAAAGTATTTTCGATTTGGTTTGATACATTTGTGATACAATTCGCTATTTTGATTGAGGAAGTTTTTGAAAATGTCGTTGTTTGGATTTTGGACCTATGAGTTTATGTCGTTGCATATTAATAGGCAATAAACTCGAATCAATAGCGCTTTGCGCAGCCGTTCCCCCGCTGGCCACGCAGTCTTTGCGCCTGCATACGCAGCCATTAACGCGGCGCTTGCGGTTATTCTCGCGAAACGAACCGTCGGCGAATGTGTTTATCAATCATTCCTATGCAGGGGATCTGTCTTCCGGCGTTTATTTCGTGAAGATAAACGCCTCCGGGAAACAGGCGCATCAGAGGATTATTCTTGTTCGATAATTGTTTAAACCTATCTTATTCACGCGTAAGTAGTAAATAAGTTGTATCTTATAAATATATTACAAGTTGCGAATGTTTTTATCAATTACCGACTTCACCCGTTCAGTGAATTAAGTGTAATGTTTAGAATCAAGTAATTTATAGTTATAATAAGGAATTAATATCATTTTTAGCTAAATGGTATGAATAAGAAAGGTTAAATATTCAGCAGGCGCCGGGGGCTAACCCGGCGCCTGCCCAATTATACAAAGGAGCGACGTCATGAAACGTCTTACACTCGCTGCACTGCTTGGAATCATATTTGTTTTGGCGGTTTATGCACAGGATATTTTTCACGTCGAGATTGAAGAATTTCCGATTATTCAGCGTGATGTGTGGATATCACGGCATTATGAGCCTTGTGATTTGGATAATGATGGAATTATGGAGATCGTCGTTACATGCAGTCATATCCATGATTCGACTCATTTTCTGCGCATTTTGAAAAATGGTGAACTCTGGATTGAAACAGAACCATTGGCGCCACGTGCAGAACTCGCGTATATTCCTCGATTTGCCGATATGAACAGTGATGGCTATGTCGATATCTTCTTTTATACCGATCATTATCACAGATTGGAGGTCTATGGCGGTCCTGACTATGATCTAATTTTTGGAGAGCAACGGTTGTTTAGGCGTGATATTATAGTTGGCGGTACAGGATTGAACATAAACGGAAATGAAACGCCTTTTTTTACTGAAAGCGTAATACATCACGAAACTTCACCAAGATATGACAGCTTGTTTTGCTATATGTTTAATAGACTATATATCGGCTCATTTTTATTGGGCAGCCATCAACTGATCGATTCTATTCCAATACCCATAGCAACGAATTTTATACGTGATAATAATGTCACTAAATGTTGTATTGTGGGTTTTAAAGAATTATTTTGGGATTCTCCCGTGGTCAGATTAGATACTGTGTACTTCCAGTTGCAAGTTATTGACATTGAAAATCAGATAGAATCCGATACATTACAATTAGCCACACTTTGGAGGCGTGGAAGATTTGAGAACAACATTGCGCTATCGGAAAATAGTTTTTGTTTCGACGTCAACTCCGATGGGATTTTCGAGTGGTTAGTTCCATGGGCGTACCAGGTTAATCCCGATTCATTTGTTATGCATTTTCCTATTTACAATCCGGAAAACTTGACCCTTACATCTGAATATACGGAGTGTTTTGCCGGTACGCCTCATGTTGATCCTGGCATAGAGTATCATAATAAAGGAGGCTATCCGATTGACTATAATAATGATGGCGTTTACGAAATACTGATTGGGATGCGCAGTCGTCCATTGCGTCTTATCGATCCTATTAGCTGTGAAGTTATAGCGTCGAGCGATACGATACTTCCTGATATTTTTGGCGGTCATATTTTCGAATTGGGACGCTTCCAAAATGACGTTGACAACCTGCAGCTGCTTGTCAGGGGAGGTCGAGATTATCTTTTGTACAATTTGCCGGAAGAATGGTCGACGCCGAACAGCGTTATTCAATCCAGGAAAACGCAGCCAACGGTTCCGTTTTTGGTTGAAGCCTTTCCCAATCCGTTTAATTCGGTTGTCAATCTAAATATTCAAATATTCGATTCGAATATCTATTCGTTGAATGTCTGCGGATTGGATGGCAGGTCATTATTAAAACGGGAGATTACAAGCATTAATCGCGGAAAATATAAATTTTGTTTTAATGCGGAAAATTGGGCGGCGGGAGTTTATTTCCTGAACTTAACCGCTAAGTCGGGAAACCGCCGGGAAAGCTTTCAAAGAAAATTAGTTTTAATGAGGTAAGTCATGTGCTCCAGAATCTTTATTTTTCTTTTTCTAATGTTCAGCGCCGTAATTGCGCAAGAAATGGAAATCGTATGGCAAAAACCTTGCTATGGAAATTATCTCGATGAAATCCTGCTTCAAGAAGACGGTGGTTTTACATTGCGAGGTCGCAATACGATAGATCGAAACTTCGGGATAGGATACTATACATGGGGATCGTTTATCGTCAAGTTCGATTCCGAGGGTGAAATGCAATGGTCGAAAGTATCCCAGATCCCGAATGAAAGATTTGCGATATTAAGGTCTTACGAATCGGACGGCGTTTTCATTTCACTGGACAAGTTCCATATAGAACATCCCCATCCTAATTTTGATTATGCAAGACTTTTCAGTATCGCGAAATATGATCGCAACGGCGATTATCTAACACGTAATTTCTACGGTTTTGATAATCCGGGAATAAGAGGCACTACTCCGAATGATGGCATATTGCTTTCTACCGATGGTTTTTTATTCTGTGGTTTATATACCGAAAGGTTCGAGTGGGCTGACGTCGGTTTTATCGGTAAAATCGACGCCGACGGCAACTTAGAATGGCTGAATCAGTACAATCGCTTTTTCTGTGATACAAAACTTCTTTCAGTCATGGATACAGGCGATGGATATCTAAGTTTCGGTAAGATAGAAGTCCCGGAACCTTGGGACAGACCTGGCTGGGATATAGCGCTGTTCGATGAAGAAGGCGATTTGACTGAGAACAGTCATTTTATATCCGACGCCGTCTATCGAACCGTTATTCTTAAAGATACTGCCAACGCTCGCGTACTGGTTTCCGGTCGAAAGAATCTGGACAATCGGGAACAAGCGTGGTTAGCCTGCGCCGGTTTGCGAGACAGTCTTATCTGGGAGCATACTTATCCTATTCCCTATGATATAAACCTCGACGAACCTTTTCCTGAAATATTGAGCATGCGGTTATTGTCCGATGATCGCGTATTATTGCTCGGAACCAGCGCCGTTTTATCCGAGCGCATTGCGTGGCTGACATTGGCGGGCGAGAGGGGATACAGGATTGGAAATTTGGTTTGGGAGTGCGCATCCGTACCGAATAAAAATACAGCTTTAGCTTTGACTGATGACGGATGCTGCCTGGTTTTAACGCCGCCCTATGTTACAAAAGTGCGCATCGACTGTTTAAATGCAGATAATCGTGAAAGATCGACGCCTGCTGCATCGTATAAAGCGGTAGAAGCTTATCCAAATCCGTTTAATGCATCGACTGTTTTAGTTTTTCGCGATAAATTGGATCGTTTCCCGAAACTGAAAATCTACAATCAATCGGGGCAAATTGTAAAGGACTTTTCGTGCGGACCGCAGGATATCGATGGACATTCGATTTCGGTCGATATGGCGGATCTGCCCGCCGGTATTTATTTTGCGGTTTTGCGCAACGGCGACGTCGAAAAAAACGTCAAATTGGTAAAATTAGATTAAATCAGGGAGAGTGAAATGTTTAGATTCACTGCGCTTTTTATTTTCATATTCAGTTCATTTCTTCAGGCTCAAGAACTCGAATGGATTGAAAATTATCAATACTTTGGCCGGGACCCTTTGCTTATAGAAATGATTAACGACAATTTCATACTGGCGACTTCCTGCTTTGACGAATGTCTCGATAATCAGGTTGGCGTCGCTATGTTGAGCAGCGAAGGCGAATTAATTCGAAAGACCGGTTGGGGAACGGAATTATCAGATATACCTTTTAAAACCGGTTGTTTAAACGATGAGACTTTTTATTTTCTTGGAGTATCGGAATCCCCTGATGAACGGATGATTTTTTTACATGACTTCAATGAAGATTTCACCGAAGAAGAGACGTGGTTTTATGATTGTCCATATTATGAAATCCATGATTTGCATGTTCGCGATAATGGCGACGTTATCGTAACGGGAGTTAGAAATCCCAATGATTACAGATATTCAAATGGCGTCATAACCTACATTAACGCCCAAGGTGCAACGGAATGGGAAACTGATTGCATGTCGCGCCCGGGAGAGGATGATTTTCAATCTATGTATGTCGATGAGGACGGCATGATATTTACCGGAGGTGAATGGTCTGTCGCAGGTATAAATCGCATGGTTGTAAGTAAAATGAACGCGGCCGGCGATTCAATTTTTGCGATGGAAGTAGCGAACGGGGACTTTTACCAAACCAGAAGCTGTGAATTGATCAGAGAGTTGAGAGACGGCAATTTATTGTTATGCAGCCGCACTTTCCGGAATAGAGGTTATATCCCGGCTCTTAGAGTAGTAAAAATGTCGAAAGATGGAGAAATAATATGGGACAGAAGCTATGGAAACGATCATTGGCAGGCGAACGACAGTTATAAGCCATTAGAAATATTTGAATTGTGGAATGGCAATATAATCATTGCCATAGCCGGATCTATCGCTTACCCGGAATACGATGATTTGTTGTTTATCTCTCAAAATGGCGACTCCTTGGGCGTTTCATCCTATTTCGACGAAGCCGGTTTCGTCGCTCATCATTTTATACCTACTAACGATAATGGCTTTGCAATTGTAGGCAATTCAAGAATTGACAATGAAAACTATATTTCTTTACTCAAGTTTGCGCTTCACAACAATTTTACCCACGACAGATCTTTAATTTTACCCATAGAATCTAATCTGAAAACATACCCCAACCCCTTCAACGCCGTCACCACCTTAACCTACACCCTCCCCTGCCGCCTGGACGTCGAGCTGTCCGTCTGGGACGCGACCGGCAGAAAGATTTCCGT
>CAZWOY010000320.1:0-5154 GCA_964635255.1 uncultured bacterium | reverse complement strand
CCCGATCCTTAATCTAGGAATACAGAGGATATTTTGAACCTTTTTTATAATCGGGTAAATGCATTTTCAATTTCCTTTCCGAGTCGATTCTGTTAATAAAAGAGTCAATATATTGAAAATGCAGTAAAGCCCAAAATTCAAAACATGGATTGGAATAAACTATTTTACACCAACGCCGTTTGGAATTCAGAAGCCATTTGGAATCCTTATTTAGAACTCGGTCGCAAGCATTATCAAAATTGTCATCCTTATGAGGCTGTTTATCCATTCCCATAACCGTTTCATTATCGTAATCAAAATGAAACCAAATAGCGTGAAATGGGATAGACTTATTTTCTATTTCGGAAAAAAATTCGAAACCTTTGTATTTCCCCAAAATTACAAGTGGATTTGAATCGCCGCCGGTATTTTCAATCTTGATATTTAACGATGCATATCGCTTTTCTTTTTTTCTATCGTCAAAGTATTTTTTCTCTGTCGCGCCGGTTACAACCAATAGTATCGGTTTCTTTTCCGGCTTATTTTTCGACTTTGCCCGCTTCAGCCTATCCTTTTTTCTCCGCGCCACTTGATTTTTCCTCCACTTGAATTAGATCCTTGTATGAAATAATTGGGATGGCGTCGTAAGCGCCCATTAGATATTTAGCGCCGATCGCATCGTCGTTTCTGACCTTATAATCATGCAATCCGGTCAAATCGGTTGCGCCGTACTTATTTTTGTTTGCAAACCATATTTGGTCTCGCCTGAAAATGCTCTTATTTAAGAAATAGACGTCATGGGTGTTGAAAATCAATTGCGCTCCATTTGTGTTGATCTCAGGATCGTGGAACAACTTGATAATCGCTTCGGTAAGCATAGGATGCATCGAATTTGTCAATTCGTCTATGCACAGAGTTTGTCCGGTTTCAATTATATCGATTATTGCGGCGGACAATGCAAACAATTTTTTTGTTCCCAACGCTTCATGCCTGTGATTTAATCGCAGATATTTTTCCATGCCGGTTTCGTCAATTGCTTTATGCGTGAAGTGCGCATCCCACAATTTCGATGATTTACCATCGTAAAGTATGCCGGGAAACGCATTTGAAATTACATATCCATTGTTTTCCACTTTTGAATCGGATAATTCAAATTCCTTTGCATCCACGTCGATCTTTTCTATCCCAAAATCGGCGTTTCTAATGAGTTTTTCGATCTTGCCGGTCGATTTTCCGCCGCTGATATATTCATTTAAAGTATAGTAAATTCCTGCACGTTCAAGGTTCGATGAGTTTTCAAAAACGATTAAGTCATGCTCTATCCACGAATAGGCATTTTTAACATCCTGATTGTTCCATTCATACAGCGAACGCAGAAATAAAGTCTCGGGTTTGGTTTTAGAGTAGATCGATTGCTTTTCGCCTCTTAACGAATTCCCGAATTGGACGCCGTCCTTCAATTTACGCGATCGCTCAAATAATAGTTTCCATTGTTTTTTGGGCTGATTATCAAGACTGTCAAGTCTTTCGTAAATGATATTTCCGTTCTGGACTGAAAAGTCATAATCGTAAATCACGCCTTCGATGGAAAACTTAACAGAAAACGACGTTGGTTTTTCTTTGTAGGATTTGTCGAAGCCAAATTTTAAATCCGTTTCATTAAGTTTGGCGTTAAGGGGACCTAAAAGTTTAGCTTTTAAGAAATTAATAGCCTTGATAAAATTTGTCTTTCCCGATGCATTAGGACCGAATACAACCGCTGAGTTTAAAACGCGCGACAACCGGTTCTCGCTGATTTTTGTTGTATTTGCTTCCAACAATTCCTTATAGCTGTTGTGTGGAAGCATTGAAAACGTCGTTTTCTCCTTGAATGAGAGAAAGTTTTCGACTGAGAATTCTATCAACATGGCGCTTTTCCTTCTTGATCTGAATATTAATATAAAATATACGTTAAAATTTGTGAAAATTCCACAATTATTAGCATAAATTACAGGAATGTGCAAAAAAGTTAAATCGCGCATTATACGAAGTAAGTTGATTTAAATAAAAAAACGGAACCGCACAGCGCACGGTTCCGTTCCGAATGTAGCCCCAGGGAGAATCGAACTCCCGTTGCAGGGTCGAAAACCCTGTGTCCTAACCACTAGACGATGAGGCCGCGATATAAAAATAATCCCGATATCAATCGGGAAACAAAAATATATCTTTTCTTGATTTGAATGTCAAGAGTTTTTCTCAAAATTGAATGATCTAAATATAAAACGTTGCACTTTTAATCTGAGTTTGACTTTTTAAAAGGCAATTATTAAGTTAAGTTAATATATTAGATCTGTATCCAAAGTAAAAGAGTTCGGTGAGATTTGCATACGGATCGCTTAAGACAGGTGCAGTCGAACTTTCGTTTATAGAAATATCCTGCATTGCGGGTATTTCTTGATGCGCCGCCTGCACCGCGATGGTTGCGCTGTGTCTATCGGCATTCGGACATAGCAGTAAGTTGTATTCGAAGTAACTGTGCACTGCTTGGAGTGTTAATGGAAAAACTTCCCGCCATTGAATTCAAGGGATCCACAAAGCGGTTTGGCAACACGACCGCTGTTAACAATCTCAGTCTAAAAATTTTTCCAGGCGAACTTTTCGGATTCCTCGGTTTAAATGGCGCAGGCAAGACTACGGCTATGAAAATGGCGGCGGGTTTAATCAGACCTACGTCAGGCAAAGTTGAAATCGCTGGTTTCGACGTTCAAAAGGAACCGCTTCGCTCCAAAAGACTGGTCGGTATCGTTCCTGACAGTCCTTATATCTATGAAAGCCTTACCGGCAGAGAATTTATGCACTATTGCGGCGGATTATACCGGATGAATACGGATGAAACCGTCCGACGCGTCGAAAGGCTTTTCAAGAAGTTTAATATCGGCTCCTGGGCGGATTATAGAGCGGGTGAGTATTCCCATGGAATGAAGCAGAGAGTCGTGATGGCTTCAGCCTTTTTGCATAATCCGAAAGTCGTCCTGATCGATGAACCGATGGTTGGACTCGATCCGGCAGGCGTCCGGCTTGTGAAAGATGTACTGAGGGAGTTTTGCAATAATGGAGGAACAGTTTTTCTTTCGACCCATACACTCTCGCATGCTGAAGAAATTTGCGATCGCATTGGGATAATCAAAAAAGGCATGCTGGTGGCTTCAGGAACTCTTGAGGAAACGCTTAAAGACAGCCGCAGCCTCGAAGAAGCCTTTCTCGCCCTAACAAGAGATGATTACCGGTTATGAATCGATTCCCGGGATCTGAACTCGAATGGAAACTCCGCATTCTCTGGGGCTCTTTCGCTCTGGACAGTTGGGGGATGCGGATCGGTAAAATGCTCTCGATGATAGTAATTATCGCCTTCGGAATTGGAGCTACTTACTTTTTTAAAGCTATCTTTGACAGGCTTATTTCGCTGCAGGACATCGGTGAACCATTGTTGATGCGAGCCATAATTATTACTTTTGTAACTCTGTTTGCAATGTTAGTAGTGAGTAATCTTATTACCGGCATTGCAACGATGTATCGATCGGCTGAAATACCATTCCTTCTGACACGCCCCATATCTTACAGACGAGTTTTCTTAAGTCAATTTACAGATAATTTAGCTTACAGCTCCTGGTCGCTTGCGGTTCTTGGCTTTCCGATCGTTTTTGCCTGGGGATGGGTGTATGATTTTTCGATTTTCCAGACAGTATTTTTAACTATTTTCGGTTTAATTCCTTTTGTTCTGATTGCAGCCGAGGTTGGGGTGGCGGCGTTAATGGCGCTGGTTTTCTTAGCGCGGCGGGCTTCTCCGCGCCTTGTTACATTGCTGGTCGCGGTTATTATTCTTGCCGTTATCGTTCTGACAATTCGCCACCGGAGCAGCGGTTTGATTTTCGAGGGCATGGCGCGATCCTCGCACATCGAACGGTATATCGGTACGTTAAGCGCTGAAGCGCAGGTTCCATTAACTCCGCCGCACTGGTTGGCTTCGGCGATGGTGGATATGCACCGGGGGAATTTCAGGCAGGTTTTGTTTCTATGCGGTCTTTTAACTCTTACTTCTATCGTTTGGTTAAGATGGATTGCTATCTGGGCGGAAACCGCTTATTACTCAAGCTGGTCAGTCTTCAATGAGATATTCAGCCGGAGCGGAAGATCCGGCAAGGCAAAATCCGCTTTTCGATTTACAAAAGGATTGCTGCCAAATCCGCTAAATGCGATGTTTCTCAAGGATATCCTGCAATTCACGAGGAATCCTAGCCAGTGGGGACAGTTCCTTATTCTGGTTGCATTCTTACTTGTCTATTTAATAAATCTGGTGTACGTATCGAGTAAATTTAACTTCGATAATCCATATTGGAAAGCGCTGGTAGTTTTCTTGAATTTCGCGTTCACGGGATTTATATTAGCTACATTATCCGTTCGATTCGTTTTTCCATTGATAAGCCTCGAAGGAAGAGGTTTTTGGGTTGTGCGCAGCGCTCCGGTTTCGGTCAATATGCTATTCTGGGAGAAATTCTTTTTAGCCTTCGCCGTGTTTATGATTTTATGCCAGATTATTGTCTTTATCTCAAGCAGGGTGCTGGAGATGCCTAATGTTCTTCTCATATTGACAACTGTTACAATTTTCCTGATGGGAGTCGCTCTGACCGGATTAGCGATTGGAATGGGGGCGCTCTTCCCTGATTTCGAAGAAGAAAGCCCGATGAAAATTGCATCGACGCCTGGAGGCGTGATGACCGTTATAATGAGTCTGGTCTATGTCGCCGTAATCGTGGGCATAATAGGGTGGGCGGCAAGAGGCTATTCTCATGGGCTGTTGTCGATGACTGAACGAATCTTGAAAGCATTAATCCCAGTCGCTTTAATACATGCATTAATCTTGCTGGTTCCGGTTCGACTTGGCAGGCATTCAATTCAAAAAAGAGACGTATAACATAATCAGAAATGAAAATAAAGGTATAATTTATCAAAAAATTTTATTATTTTGTCTGTATTGGACGCGATGAGTTTATGGTTGAAACAGCGGTTCGAGTCAGCGGTTTAATATGGAAACTCAATGCGTCAAATTCATCCGGCTCAACAAAGCCGTTATCGTTTAGTGTTATTACTAGGTGCAGTAAAAAGTGTCATTGCGAGTCTGCCTTTAGCAGACTAAGC
>CAZWOY010000319.1:0-5168 GCA_964635255.1 uncultured bacterium | reverse complement strand
CATTCCCACGCAGGAGCGTGGGAACGAGTTGGCAAACTTCCCTGGTAGGGCAGGCGTCCCTGCCTGCCAATGCGACTCTGCAAGGTCGAGAAGGCAGGCGGGGACGCCGGCCCTACCGGTGGATTTTTCTATTTTCCCAGCAATTTTTTATTTTCACCCGCATTATGCACTTCTTAACACGATCTTTATTTCGTTTTCTTATAATAAAGATTTATATTAGTTAACTAATCGACGCCATTCTTTTGCACAAAAACAGGCGTAATTCTTCTCGAATTGCGCCGTTCATACTTTTACAGGAGGCACAAATGAAGTACTTCAGTTTGTTGCTTGCGTTAGCGCTGCTTACGTTTTCTTTTTCCATCGCCCAGAACCGAACCGGCGAGGATATTCGCCCTATGGGCGAGTCCGGTTTTAGCGTCAGAGGCGATAATTTCTCTTTTTCCGGCGGCGGAGCAATTGCCGGCGATGAAGCAAATCCCGGAGGGAACAGGTTGTTCGGCCAACAGGACGTTAACAATCTTATTGCTGTCGAACCGGACGTTCTGGATTTCGGCGAAGTCAACCCGGACGCCGAAGCCGAAGAAAGCCTGACTATAGCCAACGCCGGCGATTCCGTACTGGTGGTAAATTCTATCGAAATCGACGATGAACATTTTTCGACGGATTTCGACCGGGCTGTAATCGAACAAGGGACGTCTATTAACGTGGTCGTAACGTTTTCAACTCCCGAAGCCGGCGAATTTGAAGGTTCGCTGACGATCCATTCCAATGCTGAAAATAATCCGGAATTGGTTGTCCAACTGCTGGCAACATGCGAAGAGCTTCCGCCTCCTAATATTGAAGTCGCTGAAAATGCTCATAACTTCGGCGCCGTACAAATCGGCGAATCACTAAACTGGGGTATGAACATCGCCAATACAGGCGGTCAAGATTTGGTTATCTCGGATATTGAGGTCGATGGCGGAGGCTTCAGCGTCGAACTCGACGGCGAAATGACATTAGCCCCGGATGAAGACCGGAATGTTACGGTTGCGTTTGCGCCGCGCGTCGCCGGGGAGCATTCCGCAGAGCTCATCATTCGTTCCAACGATCCCGACAATGACGGCATGACAATTGTCAGAGCTTACGGAGTCGGATTTGAACCACAAGATCAGCAGGCGGAGGCTGTAAACGTCGAACAGGTATCGAGAATCTTCCGTCAACTGGGAGAAGCCTATAATGTGGAAGTTCGGGGGGATTATGCTTTCTTAGCCGCCGGCAATGCGGGAATTCAGATTTACGATATCTCCGATCCGGATAATCCGGTCTGGTTCTCATCGTTCGAGGACAATTACGATTTAGCCAACGGCTTTAAATTGGTCGGCGCCACGCTGTATCTTGCCGATTCCTACGCGGGTTTGACTATACTGGATATCAGCGACCTTGAAAATATCGAGATTATCGGCAATGTTGACACCGGCGGCAAAGCCATGGATTTAGCGGTTTCGGAAAATATCGTTTACGTGGCTGACGAGCGTCACGGATTAAAGGTTTTCGACGTTTCCAATCCGGCTGAACCTGAGCAAATTGCGGCTGTCGAAGGATCTTATTCCATCGACGTCGATATTATCGATGGGATTCTCTGCTGGGCTGACGGCAGAGACAGCGGGTTGCGGATCATGGACGTCTCCGATCCGGCGAATCCCGAACAGATCGGGCATATCGAGACTCCGGGATATTGCAATGCGATCAGCGTCGCCGGCGATCTCGTCTATATAGCCGACGGACAAGCGGGCGGGTTACGAATCGTCGATATTTCCGATCCCAACAATCCTGAAGAAATCGGTTTTCTCGATACTCCCGGATACGGCAACGGATTAACAGTCGATGGCGATCTGGTTTACTTCGGAGACGGACAAGCGGGACTGAGGATTATCGACGTCTCCGATCCTGAGAATCCCGAAGAAACCGGCAGCGTCGAAACGCGCAGCCGGTGCTATGACGTGGCATATATCGACGGGCATTGCTATGTCGCCGATTGGCGCACCGGAATGATGGTTGTGGACGTCTCCGATCCCGCCAATCCTGAGGAAGTCGCCAGTTTCAACAGCGAAGGCGCCTGGGCGCGGCATGTCGCTATCATGGATGGAATAGCCTATCTAGCGAACAGCGGTGACGGTCTGTATTTCGTGGACGTTTCCGATCCGGAAGCGATGGAGTATCTAAACCACATTGAAACGCCGAATACAGCCAACTGGGTGCACGTTGCCGGCGATTACGCCTATGTTTCCGCAGCCTACAGCGGGTTAGTTATCTATAACGTTTCCGATTTGGACAATCCTGAACTAATCGGCGAATTCGACACGGGTTACGCGCTGCAGGCTGAAGTCAACGGCGATTACGCCTATATAGCCGACGGCCGAGGGCGCGGGTTGATCGTCGTCGACGTCTCCGATCCCGCCAATCCTCAGTTAGCCGGCGAATTTAACACCGAAGGCAACGGCAGGGCGGTTACTGTCCGCGGCGACTATGCTTTTATGGCGGACGGCGGCGACGGGCTTCTGGTCCTCGACGTTTCAGATCCCGAAAACATCCAACCGGCTGCAGCCGTCGATACGCGCGACGCGCTGAGCATAAAGCTGCAGGGCGACTATGCCTATTTATCAGACGGATACGCCGGGGGCGTAGTGATTATCGATATTTCCGATCCTGAGAATCCCGAACAAATTGGTTCCGCCAATTCAGAAGGAGCCGGAAAAGTTGTCGAGGTTTTCGAGGACTACGCCTATATCGGCGACGGCGACGAAGGGCTTGCCGTCTTTAACGTCAGCAATCCAGAAAATCCGGTCGAGGTGGGATATTATAACACTCCCGGCTACGGCTACGCTCCGGTCTATTATGAGGATTATATTTTTCTGGCGGACGGCTCGAACCTCGGAGTTTATAACTACATCGGCGACGACGGTCCGATGGAGCGCGCGCTGACCGTCGAATTCAACGCCGGCTGGAATCTGATTTCGATTAACGTCGTGCCGGAAGAGGATTTGTGGTGGCGCGAAGAAGGTCCGGACATCATCCGGATGACCGACCGGCTGAGAATCGACGAAGACTTTCATCATATCGAACTGATGAAGAGCGGATTAGGCTTCTTTTATTCGCCCGCCTGGGGATTTAACAATATCCCGTACTGGAACCTCGCCGAAGGATACCAGGTGAAGGTCGATGAAGACGTCGAAGCTGAATGGACGGGCTTGCCCATCCCGGCGGACACGGATGTTCCACTGAACGAAAACTGGAATATGATCGCTTATTTCCCGACTTATGAGCTTGACGCCCGCGGTCCAGATTTCTATGTCCTGTCGCCGATCATCGAGCATGTAATCATCGCGAAAGACGGCGAGGGCAATTTCCTTTCGACCGCGTGGCAGTTTTCCAACATGCCCCCCTGGCGGGAAACGCAGGGCTATCAGGTAAAGGTCGAAGAAGCGGTCGCGCTGAACTATCCGCCGGAAGAAGAAGAATTCATCGCTCGCGCCACAACCGCCTCGCCGCAGACAATTCCCAACACCGGCAGAAACATGAGCGTGCTGGTTAATTCCATAAAGGGATTGAGCGCCGCCGCAGGCGATGAAATACGGGCGTATTCCATAGATGGATATCCGGTCGGTTCCGGCGTGATCGACAGCGAGGGCAGATGCGGTTTGGCGGTCTGGGGAGACGATCCATCGACCGAAACCGTCGATGGCTTAAAGGAGAATGAAGTTTTCGAACTGCACATTTCCGGTCAACCGTTGAGCTTAACGAACCTGCGCGAAGGAAACGGTTTTACTTACCAAACCGACGCCTTCACGGTTGTCGATTTGAGCGGAATCGAGACCATTCCCGATGAATTCTACCTGTCGAACGCCTATCCGAACCCGTTTAACAATGTGACTGCATTACGCTATGGAGTTCCGCAAAAATCGCATATTTCCGTCGAGATTTTCGATTTATCCGGCAGACTGGTGAAGTCGCTGATCGATGGCGAGCGAAAAGCGGGCGCCTATTCATCGACGTGGAAAGCCCTGGATCAGTCTTCAGGCGTGTATCTGGTTCGGATGAAAGCGGAAAGTTTTGAAACGACCCGTAAGCTAATGTTAGTCAAGTAAGTATTATTACTAAGTGCAGTAAAAAGTGTCATTGCGAGTCTGCCTTTAGCAGACTAAGCAATCTCCTAATATCTTGATAATGCTTGATATTGATTAATATCCGCATTCCATCAGATCCCTGGAGATGGCAACTATTTTATACACGCAGCAATAGCATAAAAAACCCAAGACGCTTATTAGCCCGGCTTCACTGAAGCCGGGTTTTTTAGCGACATTTTCGATTGCCGGCGTCATTTGCCTTAACATATTCCTTCCAACGAAATTTGGTTTTAAGATTAATTCCCAATTTATTTATTGCTTATTGCTGCGTTAATAATTATTTAAAAGTATAGCGTTTCGATAAAAAAAATAGAGGAGGAAGGAAAAATGGTCGAAAAAAAACTGTCTAAGGAATGCTTGAATCTCTGGACAGCCGTCAATTGGTTCTCCTATGGAATTTTCATATTTCTTGGAATCTTAGGCTGGCTGATACCGTTTTTATTTGGCGCACAGCTTTTGGGACTGCTTCTTATCCCACTAATAATTTTTATCATCGCATTGTTAACCCATGCCTATATGAAAGCATACTGGAAGAAATTTCACTTTACCTACGACAACGACGAAATCCGCGTATATAGCGGCGTCTGGTGGTATAAACAAGTAATCATACCATTCTCGAGAATTACCCACATTAATTTAATGCAGGGACCTTGGCAGCGTCCACGAGGACTCTCAACGCTCAAAATTCAAACTGCAGGACGCTCAGGCGATGCAAATCCTGAATCGCAACTATGGAGTCAGAAAGACTATGAGAACTTACGCGAAGATCTGATCTCAAAAATCGCAAGGACGCGATTGAAAGGCATGGGAGATGGAACAGTCGATACCGAAGAAGATCGAGTTACTGAGAGCGCTGCTGATTTGGATACACAAAAGGAAATGATCGCAATTCTGAAACAAATTGAAAAGAACACAAAAAAAATGACGGGGTAAATTACTGGGAAAATAACGTTCCATACGCAGTCATTCCAGCGAAAGCTGGAATCCATCTTCCTTCGGCGA
>CAZWOY010000318.1:0-5195 GCA_964635255.1 uncultured bacterium | reverse complement strand
CCAAAGCTAAAGCTTTTTCGAGCGATTCTTTTACATTATCGACTTGAACGTAAACGGTTGCGTAAGGATCGAACTCGCCCTCGATTGACTCGAGTATGGCGCCGGTGATCGAGTCCTTTTCGCCCGTACTAATCAAATTGTAACCCGAAGCTTCGTCCCGTATTATCTTCCAGTCGAATAACTTCGAGTAGAATTCGATTCCCTTGTCGGAATCCTTGACCGCGATTTCGAAATGAATGACCGGATTGCCCATTTTATTGCCTCCTGAATTTGTTTTCTTACCAATATACTGCACTAATGTGCAGTTGTCAATACTTGGAGAGAAAATTTTTACCACAGAGAGCCCAGAGAACACAGAGTTGGAATAGAATCGTAGTATCTATATAATTGAAATGGGGAATTTAAACGGGGAGAATTTGACGCAGCCAGAATTTTCAAAAGACGCTATTCTTCAGTCGATAAGGTATGAATTGAACTTCTATCCACAAGCGACGCTGATAGATATATATAAATTTTTCTATCAGGACGCTTTCGGTCCGGGGCATTTTATCGCTGACCGTGAAACTGCGCTCGAAATGCTGGAAAAAGAACTGAAAAAGTCGGATAAATTCAGTTCTACGCTTTGGCAAAAAGTTGGATACAGCGGTCGATTTTACCGAATTAACCTAAAATTGGTAAAAGACGGCAGACTTTCATTTGAAGAGCTTTTCGACGCCTTCCTTTCATCCTCAAATACAATTACGGAATCAAAACATGAGGAATGGATCCATGTTTGGAGAAGAATCCGGGAGGTTATTGCGGCGTCAGGTTTCCATTTTAATAATTTCATTCGGGATTTAGAATATTTGGAAAACAATCTGGAAAACCGTATCTTTAATGTTAGTCACAGTGAAAGGTACCGAAAACTCTACCATCCGCATTATCGGATTGTGAACAGATACTATTTTGAACTGTTCGATCTGCCCTTTGCGAGTGAAGTTTCTTAGAGTTTTCAAGAATTTGCCGCGATGTTTAACATGATCGGATTATTTTGCTTTGGAGGTTTACTTGGCTGCCAGGCGTTCAGTTAATGTAATTTATTTAGCCATCGTCGTTTCATTTGTCTTTTGCTTCTCATTGTTCAGCCGGCGCTCCATACCGTCGGACGGGCGCTTTTCTGTCAACCATGTTGTTCAGGATTTACAGCGGGACGACTCTCAGATTATTTACGAATACGGTTTTGAAAACGGTTGGGAAGAATGGACGCCGGAAGATCCCTGGGAAATTTCGAACGAAGATGCTCATCGCGGCGAACAGTCCGCCCATTGCCCAATAGCCGCCGATCTCGAGGCGGAATTGACTGCCCCGGAGCTATTAATTCCCGAACAAGGCTATACATATTTCGATTTCTGGGTCAGAGCCGACACGCGCGTGTACGACGGCGATGGCGACAATTTGTTGGATGATTATTTTCAAATCCATGTGAGGCTCGCGCACGATGACTGGGAGCCCATGATTTACGATTACGGCAGAAACGACGAATGGAGGTTTAACTGGATTCACTATGTACCGGGGACATGGTTCCGGCATGATCTGCCGGAATGGAGAGTGATGCTCAACTTAACGCAGTTTGCCGGTCAATACGTACAGCTTCGATGGCGGTTTCGCACCGATGACGTTATGCATGGGAACCAGGGAACAGGTTTATGGATCGACGACTTCAGGCTGATTAATGTAGAAGGCTATCAGGACGATGTAGGCGTTGAATGGACAAATATCCATTATCCAGCAACTTTGGGAACAGATACGCGCGGTGAGGTTGCGATAAAGAACTATGGATTTGCTTATCAGAACGTTGTACAGGCATTTTCCGAGGTGCATGGCAGAGTCTCGCCGCTAATGCCCTGGGGCGAGATCGGACCCGGTGAAACACGCATCAGCGCAATGCGCATTAGAGGCGATCATCAGTATCAATACTCCGGCAACTCAACTGTAAAAACCTATACAGCGCTGGAAGACGACGAAAACCGGGAAAATGATACTTTAGAAACCGATATTTTCGTATTTCCGGAAGGATTGTGGGAATTGGGCTACGACAATCGCCATCCCGACGATTCGTTTGGCTTCGGCGAAGGGGGCGGCTCGGCAGTCCTGTTTGAACCGGTCGATCTTGGCGTCGAAGGCGATTTTACTATCGAAGCGATCCATACTCTTTGGTCAGGCGCCGGTCAAAATGAACCGGAAACTGTTCGTTTTCACATCCTGGTCGATGAAAACGAAGGCTTCTTTAGAACGCTTTATATGGCGGACGTCGAAATACCGGCAATGAACAATCGATCCTACAGCCATTATCTCGAATTGCCCGATCAGGAAAACCTGCGAAATTTCCACAGCGATTTTTGGATACTGATAACTCACCCGGATAACAACCGGCAGCCTCAAATTTTAGGCCATCGATACGCCAATAATGAAAGTTACTATGGCGAGAACCATTTTTATCAATACAGACCTGATAATCTGCAAGAAGTGCGATCTGATTTTCAAATTCACGCTATAATCGTCGATTCTGAAAACGATCAGCCGAGTTTAGCCGTTCAACCGGTTTTCGACTTAGGCGTCGTGCCCTTGAATTATCCTGCTCGGACTGATTTGATTGTCTCAAACGCCGGTATTCCCGCCATTGAAATCGAAGGCATAAATATCGATAACGGCATTTACAGCTATGACGTTCCCGATGGATTCCCAATAACGGTCAGAACCGGCGAGAAGAAATCAATTCCAATCATACTTGAACCGGAAAACGTCGGAATACAGGCGGCAAACCTCTCATTTGACTGCAATCAGGATGATCCCCCTGAAGTCCGCTTGAGGGCGATTGCGAGTGACATTCCAAATCTGGTTATCGACCACGAACAGATAAATTTCGGGATGGTGGCTGAAAATGATCTGGTTGAAGTTGCTTTTAGCATCGCAAATGACGGGTACGGCGATTTGATTATTTCCGATATGTTTGTCGTTGGAGAGTATTTCGGAGTGGATTTCGATCTGGAAATTATCGTTGCTCCGGGAGATGAGGAAGATGTAATTATCGTTTTTTTCCCCGGACGCATCGGCGAGTTTGACGGCGAGTTAACCATCGACTCGAACGACCCGGATAGAAACCGGCTCAATATTCCGCTCCACGGCATAGGCGCCGATCCGCGAAACAAGCCCGAAGAGAGTAAAACGCCGATTCCAAATAAATCTGGCATTTCGGCAGTCCATCCAAATCCATTCAACAGTAATGTTACTATAGAATACTCGATGTCCGGAAACGAAGCGGTCGATTTATCGATAATAGATATTAACGGCAGGCTCGTGAAAAGGTTGAGCGCCGGAATGGCAAATGATAGAGTTACAGGCGGCCGGAGAGCGACCTGGAATGGAACAAATGCGTCTAATGAAAAGACCGCTTCCGGAATGTACTTTGTCAGGATGATCGTCGGGGAGGAAATAAGTTTGGCGAAAGCGCTTTACATAGAATAAGAATTTCGCATATACTGGCGTTGTTTCAAGTGATTCTCTGTGAAAGAGAAAAAAACTACAAAAACACAAAGCCCCTCGCGGTTGGGACGAAGGGCTTTATGCTTGGAGGTTGCAATACTTCACAAACTACATAGTTTCATTCCGTAGCCATCTGCTTCCTTAGTATGTTCATCCTATCTATTTCGCCAACCGGCTTAGTGGAGGGGACCAAGTTCCACTTACCGCGAGACGACAAATTTGGGTTGTTTGAGACGCCGTTCATTAATTTTAGCGTACATTTGCTAAGTAGAACGATCTGTAAACGTTGGTTCTTACTTTGAACCTGCGATTAAATTTCTGTTTCAACATTTCTACTCTCCTTCTTAAAAGTTTTTTTCTAACTGCTTCAATCAATTAGACCATCATGGCTTTGAAAATGTTACATCGACTAAAAAAAAATCTAAAATAATCGAACCATTTTCATTATTCTAAACAGCACAATATGTGCCACTCATTATCTAATTATAAATAGAAGACTTAAAATATAATGAAATTCAATTGTGTTCGGATTATGTCCTGCAATGTCCGAAACTGAACAGTTCAGGTATCCTTTGGACCTTTTGCGCTTGATAATTCCGGGAATTATGTAGTATTTTATAGAAAAAGTTATCCGTATGCATCGAGAGCGAAAGTTGGTTGGTAAAAAATTTAAAAAAGCCGCGTGGCTTACAGATCTGCATTTAGACAGCCTCGAACCGTCCGAGGTTTTACAAGTTTTAGATCGAGTTAAAAGCAGGGAACCGGATTGTCTCTTTATTACCGGCGATATTGCTGATGGCGATTCCGTCGAGTCTTTTTTACTGATGCTGGAAGATAATTTAGAAATGCCTGTTTATTTTACGCTCGGCAACCACGACTACCATGAATATTTCATTGAAGAAATCAGGAATAGAATGCGAACCTTAACTGAGCAATGCGAAAATCTGGTTTGGCTGCCTCACGCCGGCGTAGTCGAGTTGAACGATACAACCGCTTTGATCGGTCACGATTGCTGGAATGACGGCATGTATGGAGATTTTATTAAATCGGA
Source organism: uncultured bacterium (assembly GCA_964635255.1). Classification (GTDB taxonomy): domain Bacteria; phylum Electryoneota; class AABM5-125-24; order Hatepunaeales; family Hatepunaeaceae; genus CAZWOY01. Next base: position 622 of record CAZWOY010000318.1, on the reverse strand, counting down.
CATTACGTTGAACGATTACACTCATATTAAGGATCTAAAGGATCTCGACCAATCGGATTTACTTGCAAAATTGAAAGAGCTGGGAATAGATTCCGCGCGGTATATAGAAACACAGCTTACCGCTGCACTGGAACAATATAACAGTGTTTTTCTTTTGACGCATATACCGCCTTTTGAGGAATGCGTTTGGCATAACGGACAAAAAGGCGACTGGAGATATAATCCTCATTTTGCCTGTAAAGCTGTAGGCGATATGCTTAAGGAAAAAATGACTCAAAACCCGCAGAAGCGCTTAACTGTTTTATCGGGTCATACTCACACCTGGTTCGAGACGAAAATACTTCCAAATATAAAAGCCTATGTAGGAGAGGCGGGGGATTTCTCACCGAAAGTACAGAAAGTTTTTCATTTTTAGCAATTGCGCGCTGAGCCGGCGTTTTGTTTTTAGATTTAGCAATTATGCGGCGCATAATAACAATTTCCGCCGCACCGCTCAATATTGACTCTCCATAAAAAGCAATTCCTTTTATTACCATGTGCAGAAAAAAGTGTCATTGCGAGTCTGCCTTACCAACTCGTTCCCACGCTCCTGCGTGGGAATGCATACTTAACAATATGAGGT
>CAZWOY010000317.1:0-5247 GCA_964635255.1 uncultured bacterium | reverse complement strand
GTCATTCCAGCGAAAGCTGGAATCCATCTTCCTTCGACGATAGCGCCAGAACCGGTATGGATTCCAGCTTTCGCTGGAATGACTGGAGTTGGGTGGAATGGTGAACAAGAGTGTTCACGCTACTGGTTAATGTCGAACAAGAGTGTTCGACCTACTATTTTCATGTTCCGTGGTGAAGCTTGCATCATGAACAATTTTAAGGTAAGACTGACTTTGGCAGCCAAGTGCATAAGTTATTTTTTAAAAACCCTATAATAGTACCCCCGACAGGATTCGAACCTGTGACCTACGGATTAGGAATCCGTCGCTCTATCCTGCTGAGCTACGAGGGCGGATAAATCTGAATGTATTAAACCTTAACAATATAAATTAAACAACTTCTCGGATACAATGGACCGGACGGTTTTTCCTTATACGCCGGTTAACTTATATGAGGCTTAAAGGATTTCTTTTTAAGTTCAATATCCATATTTCCCTTCTTTCAATTCATTAAGAATTTCCTTTATATCCGGAATAATTTCCTGAAATCGTTTAAAAACGTGACCGGAATTATCGAAAAACTCTATTTTTCTCGCATCAGGAAAAATATTCGGAAGATGGCTGTGGTCGATCATCTCATCGTCGTTCGATAAATAAAAGCTCAAATAGTGATCTGGCGGCGTCGAATTATGTATGCGGTCGTGGATCTCTTTGAGATATGGCTGGTACTCCGCTTTCCACTCGAAGACGTCATCCGTTTCAAGTCGTTTATGAACGCCAACCATATTGTTTAAAGTTTCATACGGTTTTAGCGAAGGATTGATTAAAACCGCCGGGACTCGAAAAACCGCCGCCGCATACCAGGCGTAAAACCCGCCAAGACTTGTCCCGATCACAACTGTGGGTTCTATGTAACGCTCCATAATCTCTTCGATTAAGGAAATCGTTTCGGGAGGATTGCATGGCAAGGTCGGAGATTCGACGCTCTCGTTTTTAAACGCCCATTTCAATAATGTGTATTTGGCGTTATTACCGACCGATCTGAATCCATGTAAATGTAAAATCATAAATTTATTGCGAACCTCGAGCGGTTTAAGATAGCGATTTTCAAGCGAACGCTGCATTGGCTGTCTTCATTGCCGAAACAACGCAGCCATTTTTGTCTGTAGAATTATAAACGCAAAAAAAAAGGAGGATCTTCCGATCCTCCTTAACGAATTTCGAGCGCGCATTCGATAGAGTTATTCTACTTTTTCGCGAAATTCTTTTCCGGGTGTAAATTTTGGAACCTTCTTTTCCGGAATCTTGATTTTAGCGCCGGTGGAAGGATTCCTTCCGGAACGAGCTTTTCGCGTAATGGAGTGGAAACTGCCAAAGCCCACTAAGGCAATTTTGTCGCCATTTTTGACCGTTTCCATTACCAAATCAGTGAATGCATTCAAGAATGCCTCTGTCGCCCGATTAGTTGAGTCAGTTTCCGAAGCAATTGCTCGAACTAGATCCGCCTTATTCATTTTACCTCCTTAGGATTGGTTTGAGATGAGGCGCCACAAGTCAGTTTAGGTCGAATATAAGGACTATCGATAATCCTGTCAAGAGAAAATGCGAGTTTCTTAAAAAAATCATAACAAATCGCATTTTATGTATCAATGCACTGGTTTTGGCTTTGCTGACTTTTTTTGCTTTCACAACCAATGCCGAATTCTGAGTGTTCAACACCATCTGAGCAAGTATTTTTCAATAATAATGCGCTGAATCGAGATTGTCAAGAGTTTTAGTACTTCTCGCTCACTACTTTTCTTTTAAGCAGGCTAATTCCGTGAGTTATCTTCAGTTTTTTAGGACATGCATCCATACAATTGAAAATCGTATGACATCTCCATAAACCATGCCGGTTATCCAAGACTTCAATTCTATCCCTGAATCCCTTGTCGCGCGTATCGAAGATATATCTGTAAGCTTTGTAAATAGCGGCCGGTCCTAAATATTCCTGATCATACCAATAGGAAGGGCAGCTTGAGGTGCATGCTCCGCAGAGTATGCACGCAATTGGATCTACTATCTGTTTAAAATCTTCCTGCGATTGGATCCGTTCGCGCGCCGGAGGCAGTTCTTCATTGATTAAATAGGGTTTGACGCTTTCCAAATGGCGGTAAAACGGATCCATATCGACGGAAAGGTCTTTGAGGACTTTAAAGCCGGGAAGCGGATCTACCACGATTTTTTTCTTCTTCATCGGCTCGATTTGAGTTTCGCACGCCAAACTGTTCAATCCGTGAATCTTCATTGCACAGGATCCGCATATACCGGAACGGCAGCTTTTCCTGTACGTTAATGTTCCATCCTGCTCCCATTTGATCTCATTCAACGCGTCCAAAATCGTCATCCCGGGATGTACTTTCACAGGATATTCTTTGTAGTATGACTTTCGATCCTTACTGGGATCAAATCTGTATATTTTTAAAACGACTTCCATATCAGTACTTCCTTTCCATTGGTTGGAATCTGGTTATGACCACTTTCCGCCAGTCAAATTCGATTTTGCCCCCTTCCTTTCGCCAGGCAAGCGTATGTTTCAGCCATTTATCATCATCGCGTTTCGGAAAATCCTTGCGGTAGTGAGCGCCGCGGCTCTCCCGCCGTTCTATAGCCCCTGCAACTATCAATTCGGCAAACTCGAGCAAGTGCCCCAGTTCGATTGTCTCCATTAGATCCGTGTTGAAGTTCATCCCTTTGTCGTCGATCTTAATTTCCTTAAAACGCGCCTGAAGTTCGCGAACATAAGCCAATTGCGCCTTAAGATCGTTTTCGTTCCGAAATACGCCGCAGCGCAGCGTCATCGTTTCCTGAAGGCCGGCGCGAATTTTACCAACTTTTTCGTCTCCGCTCAGCGCCAGCAACCGGTCAACTTCTTCCTGCGCCATGCTGCGCGGATCCTTCGGCAGATCGCTGAATTTTATCTGCGGCAGGTCTTTCAAGGCTGTCCTTCCAGCCACTCTTCCAAATGTAACCGCCTCCAGCAGCGAGTTTGTACCAAGCCGGTTAGCGCCGTGAACCGATACGCAGCTGCACTCTCCGGCTGCGTACAATCCGGCGATTTTATCCAGATTGCTGTTTTTTACCACATGACAGCCGACGTCCACGGGAATTCCGCCCATGCTGTAATGCGCGGTTGGCTGGATCGGAATCGGTTCCTTAAAGCAATCGACGCCTGAGAAATTATAAGCCAAATCATGGATTTGAGGAAGACGTTCCAGAATTTGCTCTTTGCCCAAATGCGAGATATCGAGGTGGATGTAATCGCCAAACTCGCCTCCATCAAGTCCGCGACCCTCGTCGATTTCGGTTTGCATCGATCTTGCGACCACGTCGCGCGGCGCCAGTTCCATCAGCGTCGGGGTATAGCGTTCCATAAACCGTTCGCCGTCCTTGTTTTTCAAGTGACCGCCTTCGCCGCGCGCGCCTTCCGTAACCAGTATGCCCTGCTTCCATAATCCAGTCGGATGAAACTGAACGAATTCCATATCCTGCAGCGGCAGCCCTTGGCGAAGGATTAATCCCAGTCCGTCTCCGGTGTTGGCATGGGCGTTGGAGGTAATTTTAAAGGCTCGGCCATATCCGCCCGTTCCCATAACTACAACGCGCGAATGAAATACATGCAAGCCGCCGTTTCTTATGTCCCAGGCAACGCATCCACGGCAAATATCGTCTTCGATTAGTAAGGATAACGCCTCGAACTCACTGAAAAACCTTACATGATGCTTGAGAGATTGTTCATAGAGAGTGTGGAGCAATACATGCCCGGTATAGTCAGCCGAGTAGCAGGCGCGCAGAGCCGGCTTCTCGCCGTAATTCAGCGTATGGCCCCCAAACTTACGCTGGGCTATGACGCCTTCGGCGGTTCTTGAGAAAGGCACGCCAAGATGTTCCATGTCATAGACCACATCCGGCGCTTCCCTGACAAGCACTTCGATAGCGTCCTGATCGCCCAGATAGTCGGAGCCTTTGACAGTATCGAACATGTGGTAGTCCCATTGGTCATCGTCAAGATTCCCAAGCGAAGCCGCTATTCCGCCCTGAGCCGCTCCCGAATGAGACCGAGTTGGAAATACTTTCGTAACGACCGCCGTTTCATAATGGCGTGAAAGTTCGACTGCGGCTCGCAAACCGGCTAAACCGGATCCGATTACGACGGCGTCGAATTTGTGAAGGGCTTGATCAGCCATTTAAAATCCTCCTCCCGGCAGACCGAGTATGGTCATCGCGCCTACTAAAAGAAACCATAATGCTGCTGTCCAAACCAGTCCTACAATAAACATCCTCCAGCGAGGATTGTGCAAATAATCGTTAACTACGATCAATACTCCTTTCATTCCGTGAAAAATGCCGGCTGTTAAAAAAAGCAGGTCTATCCCTTTCCAAACCGGATGTTGGAGCCGCTGCATCACCGATTCAAACGTTATCTCGCCGTGTTGCGGCGGGAAGAAATGGAGGACCCAGAAATGAGCGATGAGCGCCAGAAGCAGTATTGCTCCGCTGATGCGCTGCAAATACCAATCGAAAGCTCCCCCCGAACCAGCTCCTTTGTTTATTTTAGCGTCTCTCATCAGAAACCTCCTCGCCGGCTGCAGGTTGGCTGGTCTTGAGCTTGTTCTTTTCAATCAGGACAGCATGGGAATCTTTCGACTCGCGCTTCTTCCAGTAAAGCGCATGAGAAAGCATCGGATAAGTTCCGGTTGCAAACAGGATCAATCCGACCGCCATCAGAATCCAGAACAATTTCGCCTGATACAGCGATCCGTTGAAGAAATCGATGATAAATATTCGCATCCCGTTTAAGGCGTGATATAACACAACAATGAACAGCCCGATCTCAAGCATTCGAAACTGCCAGGAACCGAGAAACTCCATTGTGCCGTTGAATTTTTCAGGATCGTGCAGGTTGCTGATGACCGTTATATGCAGGGCGAGATAAACCACGATCGCCAGCCCCGTCAATCTGAAAAGCAGCCACGCCAGCATACCTGTTTTGATACGATAACGCATTATGTCTCCGGGAGTTTAAAGTCTTCTGTTTGGTATTATAAGACTGTAGAACAGGCAAAGTCAAAGTATCGCAGCGCTAATAGCGCGCGTCCTCATCGAAAAACATTGCTAAAATAGATAACGTAGTAATCGCGGTGGCAATTGCTGAAAAGAGGCGTATTCTTTAGTTACTGGGAAAATAGACCGCTTAATCTCCCCCCTTCTATCTGAAGGGGGGATACA
>CAZWOY010000316.1:0-5276 GCA_964635255.1 uncultured bacterium | reverse complement strand
CTTTCGCTGGAATGACTGCCCGTGGGCAAAATACTGCCCGTGGGCGAAATGTCGATCCCTGCTTGCGCGTTTTTTAAGCGCATCAGTCCTAATATGCATCTAAACAGGTTTACAGCAGGCTATTCCAAAAACGGTATCCCGGATAAATCCGCGATTCTCCATTTTGTATCTATCTTCACGATTCCTCTTATCTTGAAATGAACCTCTTCGCCATCGGCTTTAAGAGTAACATCGGTATCCTTGAACGCTTGCCGGCCCTTATATTGATACCACTGCGTGCCGATGGCAACGTCTTTCAGTTCCAAGGTTCTACCCCGGAAGTAGCGGCTTAGGTCCCGGTAATTGTGTATTAATTCCGCCATGGAGGTCTCCATAAAAGATTCTGCATCGACGCGGGCGCTAACATCCGGATTAAGGGTTTGAAAGCCTTCAACGTCTAAAAGACACGTTCGCGCCAGCCCTTCATCCCCTCGCTCGAGAGCGGCAACGAATATTTCAAGCATATCTTTGATCTCGCGCTCATCCGGCGGGCTCATGTCGCAGCCGGCGGCGAACAAAATTAACAAGGCTGTCGTGAAAATAAAAGTTTTCATCCCGGACTCCTCTTTTTTATCTTAAATGTAAACAGATTCTAAAAATCCCTGAAGTATTTATAGCGATAATCCTGAATATCCGCTGCGATGCGCAATTCCCTGATCCAATTCCTAACAGCCGAATTCTGTTCCTGCTGCACTAATTGCTGGTAGATAAATTCATGCTCAGCTTCAAACTCCGGCTGATTAAAGTCGGACTTATCCATCATATACGCAATATAGTATCCTCTTTTACCCTCGATTATGCCGGAAAGCTCCCCTTTTTCCAATCGAAAAGCTTTCGTCATAAATTCTTTATCCGTCGATAACCCTCCCGGCATTGAACTCGATACTTTTACGCTGTCATCTGTAACATATACCTGATACCCCATCTGAGCCGCCGCGCTCTCCATGTCCTCAGGCGAATTGATCTCTGCAAGCAAATCGCCGGCCGCATTCCAGGCCTTATTTTTCTCAAGGATATCTTCCAGCTTCTTCCGAATGCTCGACTCTACCTGTTCATAAGGCTTAACGCCTTCTTCGACCGTATTGGTTATCTGAAAAACTACGTATCCCTGAGGATAAGGATATACTTCGCTGACCGTGCCGATTTCATTGTTAAAGCAGAATTCCGCCGCCATTCGCATCCTGCCTAAACCTGCGATATAGCCAGCCTCTGAGAACTCGCGCGTCGTATCGACCTCTAATCCCATCTCTTCGGCGGTTTGCAGGAAATCGTGTTCTTTAACCTCCTGCGAGAAATTATAGGCGATATTATAGACTTCATCGCGGGTTTCCGCCGATGGTTCGATTTTTAAAAGTATATGGCGCGCGTGAACCGAATCCGGATCGTCGCCGCCGCTGCTCTCTAACAATTCAATGATATGATAGCCGGACCTGCTCTCTACAGGTCCTAAAAGTTCGCCGGGTTCCGCATTGAAAGCCGCATTGTCGAAGTCTTCCACCATCTTCCCGCGGCTGAACCAGCCCAGATCGCCTCCGTCGATAGCCGAAGCTTCGTCCTGAGACCATGTTTTAGCCAGTTTGCCGAAATCTTCGCCGTTGGAAATTCTGTCCATTAATTCTTCAGCGTCGCGAAGAACGTCAGCCGAATCCTGCGCGCTCGGTTTCAAATCGAATTTGACATAAGCGAACTGTCTCTGTGGATATTGCTTAAATTGTCCCGGAAACATCCGGTAATATTCCCTCATTTTCTCTTCGGCGATCTCGCTGGAATCGACCTCGATATCTTTGAATAAAACCGGAATGAACTTCAGTTTGCCGGTAATGTTATCCGCGATATACTTATCCTTTATTTCCTCTTCCGTGACGACCGTGGTCTGCATGACGCGGTGGAACAGTTTCTGTTGAAGCAGGTGTTCTCTGACCGATTCTTCTAATCCGATTAAAAATTCCCGCGCTCGTGGAGTTCTGAGAAATTCCTTATAGGCTTGAGGATCAAATTGACCGTCTTTTTGAAATAATTCCGCCTGTTGAATTTCCGGAGGAGGATAGTTTTCGATTACGTGCGCTATCTCCTTACTGCTGACGGAAAGCCCAAGCCTGGCGGCTTCACGGTCTTTTAGGAGCGTTTCCACGTAATCATCCCAGGATTGCTCGCGTATTTTCTTAATCTGATCCTGGTCGAGCTCTTCTTCGGTTTTCCTCGTTTCGAGATTGACATTTCGCTGGATTATCTCCTGGAATTCCTCATAGGTAATCGCCATGTTATCCACCTTGCCGATTATGCCAGCCTCGGCTTTATCTTTAAATCCACCCATACCCCAACTGAAAACGATCGTCGCGAGGAAGGCGAAAACCATTATCCACATTATTAGTTTCATCTGGGTGCGCAGTTGTGTCAGCATTTAAGAATTACTCCTGTTTTCAAGTAAAAATTTCACATCAGAAAAATATAGATTATTCTTTCGATTAAATCAAGATTTAACCGGTTTAGATTCGACGTTTTTTAGCGTTAGTTGAATAAGTCCCGCTCCTTTGCGATCAGATTTCAATACTTTAAGCCGGGCTTCGGGCAGATCGAACTCCCGCCCTGCCGGAGGAATATCCTCGGCAAGCTTTGTTATCAATCCTCCCAGACTGCGCGCCCTGGCAACTTTCGTCGTAAAGCCGGTGAGCATAGATACCTGGCTGAGTTTCATCCCGGCGTTTACGATCCATTTGTTCGCTGAAATTTGCCAAATCCCCGGATTTGCCAGGTCATACTCATCCTGAATAGGACCGAAAATTTCCTCGACAAGATCCTCAACCGTCACTACTCCGGCAAATCCGCCAAATTCGTCGATGACGCAGGCGAATCCGGTTTTATTTACTCGAAGCCATTTCAACAAGGAAATAACCGATATCGATCCGGGAACAAGCGGAATTTTTTTCAGGGCGGCGCTTAGGTTATCTTTAGCGGCAATCAGCGACTGGGCGGTGACAAAACCGATGATGTTATCGAGTTCTTCTTTATAGCAGGGAATTCGGGAACAACCGCTCTCATGCATGATCCTCCTGGCTTCATCCAGAGGCGTATCGACGTCCATAGCGACAACCGACGTCCTATGGGTCATAATATCTATCACTCGCTTATCTGTCAAATTAATCAATCCTCTGATCAAAGGTCTCGCTCCGATTCCAAACCTTCCGGCTTGCTCCGATTCCTGCAATACGGTGGCGATGTCGGCGCGGTTGAGAATTCCTTCCATGGAAAAGATGTTTATATTAAAACGCCTTTGGAAATAGCGAACGCTTAACTCGAGTGCTTTTATTGCCGGATATAAAATTATCCGGCAAAAACGAAGTCCCGATGCGACCAAAAGGATGACCCGGTCTGCAATCTGACGCGCGATCGATTTCGGTATTGCTTCTCCAAAGATAAGCAGGATAAACGGCGCGATGAAAAAAGCAATCCATTCTTCCGGAATTCCAAACTTGCTAAGAAAGATCGCAATCAAAGAGGAGTACAATACGTTGACAAGATTATTGCCGGTTAAAGTCGTCGCCAGAAATCGTTCAGGCTGGGAAATCATGAACCGCACGGCCCCCGATCCCTTTATTTTTTGCCTGACCCAGGCAGACAGATAGACTTTATTGAAACTGAGAAAAACCGTTTCCGAGCCTGCAAACCACGCCGAAAGTACAAGGGATATTATTATACCGGTTAAGAGCAAAGGATTGGACTCTTCAAATTTTGCTGTGGTAAATTATCCAGAAAAACGCCTCGCGCGCATCCAAACGCCCCCGCTTGCTTGCAGACGCCCCCGCTTGCTTGCAGACGCCCCCGTCTGCAAGCAAACGCCTGACAATGACAAATACCCATACCTGCAATCGAGAGCGGAACCAGGCTCTCTAAACTCCATCGACCGACAGTTTGTTAAGCGAGAACTCAAACTGTTAAGAAAAGTCATATTAGCAAATTCGTTTCTAAAAAGACGCATTTATCTACGACCAATTTACGCATAGAAGCCGTATTATAATCGTCCTCCAGGTTCTTCTCGCCGGGCAATCTCCTTCCTCGCCCATTCGGCTCCCCTGGAAAGGCTGGTCAGTTTTTTAAAAACGACTGAACGGTTCAGATTCCTGAGGTCTCTTGCCGGAGCCGCCCAAATTTTGCCAGGATCAAGCGTTTCGGCATATTTCACCAGTTCGATTGCAATTTCTATCGGGGTTTCGATAGTTTCATCGTTGCAATCGATAATTCCCAACTGAATCAGTTTGTCTGCCCACACGCCCTTAATCAAAAGCAAATCTTCATTATTTTTGCCGTCAACTAAATCTAATGCAAATCCTTCGAAGGGAGACTGAATCAGAACATCCTCTAATCCAATTACATCTCCTCCGTAAGTCGCAAGCATCATGGGCGTTCGGATTCCTCTGCCAAGTTCTTCCATCGCCTCCAGAAATAAATCTTTATCATCCTTGTGTGCGATTATTTCCGGCTCTTCGATTAGGATATACTCGGCGCCCGCATTTTGCAATCCTTCAAGCTCGCGGTTTAAGGCTTGCGCAATATCGATAACCATCTTTGCATTATCATCCTCATACACTCCGGATTCGATAGACGCCGCAATTGTATAGGGTCCGGTTAGCGCCGGTCGAACAGTAACGGGAGATCTCTCGGCGAGGAATTTATATTCATCGAGAACCAAAGGGCGCCGCCATTTAATCTGCGAAGTTGCGTATGGTTTCAAATCGCCTGCAGAATTGCCGTTTTCGGGGGAGAGCAGCGTCAATCCATCCAGCAACGTACTCAAGCGACAAATCCACTCTCTATGAGAGCCGGCATATTTCACTTGACCATCATTCACAACTTCGATTCCAGCCGAAATCTGTTCTGCAATAACCTCAACCGCCGCCCTTTCGCGAGCGCGATTTAGGTCTTTTTCTTCAATCTCGCCTTTCTCAAATTTTTCAAAGGCAATCGCCAGCAATTGCGGACGATTTCTATCCGGAAATCGCGGATAACCGCCATTTACTGCAGTAGTAAACATTTAAATCTCATTAGTGCAACTTTGAAAAAATGAATATATTTATAACAAGATACTAACTATTTGCAGGAAACAAAATAACTGCGCGAAGGCTAAGATTGAATTCAGTGGAAAGACAGAAATTTACTGGGAAAAGAGACCGCTTAACCTCCCCCATTCTATCTGAAGGGGGGATACAGGGGGGTTGCGACTTACGTCGGAAAATGAGTCT
>CAZWOY010000315.1:0-5286 GCA_964635255.1 uncultured bacterium | reverse complement strand
GGTTCGTAATGTAGCAAACGCAGGCAGGCAGAGACGCCCGCCCTACTGAAATCATTTTATAACCTGAGTAATAGTGTTCTTCGCGTCTTCGTGGTTAAATTCTTCAAACGGGAGGCTAAGTTATGATAGCCAACTATGGTTACATGGACGGTTCGGGGGAGTTTTACATATCCATCGATACCGACAAATGCATCGAATGCGAACATCACGGCTGCGTAGAAGCCTGTCCGAAGGACATGTTCGCTATCGAGCCGGACGATTACGACGACGAAGTGGCTCTGATTAAGGAAAAATTCAGAAAGAACATCAAGTACGAGTGCGGCCCCTGCAAACCGGTAACGGACCGACCGCCGCTGCCGTGCGTCGAAGCCTGCGCGCCCGGCGCGCTTAAGCATTCGTGGTAGAAAACTAACCGCTAAGTCGCGAAGACACAAAGAAAGAATTGCTTTGTATCTTCGCGCCTCTGTGGTAAAAAATCTTTGTTTTGAGTAAGAATATCATGTCTGAAGTACACATTACAATCGATGGCAAAAAACTAACGGTTCCCGATTTTTTATCGGTTCGTAAGGCGGCGCTGAAGAATGGAATCTATGTTCCCGGACTTTGCAGTCATCCTGAGTTGAATCCTTTCAAGCCGTTCAACTGGTCGGAACAGGTTTGGCAGGGAACGGCTGAATTTGTCCACGATGATTCCATCGATGCGGAAGAGGACTTTCCCCACTGCAATCTCTGCTTAGTGTCCATCGACGGCGGCGAACCTCAGCGCGCCTGCACGACAAAGGTCGCCGAAGGTATGGAAATCCGCACGATGGGCGCCGATCTGATCAAAGCCCGTCAAGGCTCGCTGAAGAATGTCTTAGCGAATCATCCTCACGCCTGCCTGACATGCGCTCAATGGGAGGGCTGCGACCGGCTGCAATGCAGTATGGACGTTCCGGTCGAACAGAGGTGCTGCGAGCTGTTAGGCAAATGCGAACTGGGCAAAGTCGCGCAGTTTATCGGAATTCCAAATGATACGCCCGCCTATCGCCCGCTTGATCGTCCCGTTATCGAGACCGAACCGTTGATCCGGCGGAACTATGAACTTTGCATAAACTGCCTGCGCTGTGTGCGCGTCTGCCGCGACGTTCGGGAAGTGGACGCCTTAGGCGCTGCAGCTTATCAAGGAGCTGTAAAAGTCGGGACCAACGCCGGTCCGACGCTGCCGGAATCGCTGTGCCGGTTCTGCGGAGCCTGCGTCGAGGTCTGTCCGACAGGGGCTTTGATGGATCAGCCGGGCGTCGAAGTCCTTATTAACGGCATGGCGCCCTGTTCGGCAAAGTGTCCGCTCAATGTGGACGTCCCGGGATATTTGGAATTAATCGCCGAAGGGCTTGAGTTCGAGGCTTTAGAACTGATCCGGCAGCGGGCTGTACTCCCCGGAGTATTGGGCTACGCCTGTTTCCATCCTTGTGAGGACAATTGCAGGCGAAAGGAGATCGACGATCCCGCATCGATATGCGCGCTCAAACGTTACGCCAGCGATATGGCGGGCGACAAAGAGCCTGAGATAGTGAAATCGCCCCCAACCGGCAGGAAAATAGCCGTTATCGGCGGCGGGCCTGCGGGAATTGCGGCGGCGGCGGAACTGTTGAAACGAGGACATAAAGTCGTTATATTTGAACGAGATGAGAAATTAGGCGGAATGCTGCGCCAGACGATTCCAAACTTCCGCCTGCCCGAACGCGTGATCGAGCGGGACTTGAAATACCTTGAGGCTTTAGGTCTCAACAGCCGGACAGGAATCGATTTCGGCGGGGATAACGATCTGAATAAACTGAAAGCGGACGGCTATGAAGCGGTCATAATCGCCGTTGGCTTAAGCAGACCGGTTTCACTGGGACTCGAAGGCGAAGAGTTGGCGGGCGTCGCGTACGGTTTGGATTTCCTGCGCAAAGCCGCGGATAAGAAAATCGACAAGCTTTCGGGCGACGTGGTCGTAATCGGCGGTGGAAACGTGGCGGTGGACGCCGCTATGACCGCTAAAAGAATGGGCGCTTTGAAGGTCAAAATGATCTGTCTGGAACAACCTGGCGAAATGCCGGCGTATTCGGACGAGCTGGACGCCGCCGTCGAGGAAGGCGTTCAAATATCACACGGCTGGGGCGTCGAGCGAATCGAAGGCAAAGACGGCAGCGTTAGCAAGGTTATTTTGAAAAAATGCGTCAGCGTTTTCGATGAAAACGGCAAATTCAATCCCAAATACGACGCCGCCACGCAAACGGAAGTTCCGGTCGATTACCTGATTATCGCTATTGGGCAAAAGATTGAAGATTCTTTGAAAGACTGTTTGAAGAAGCCGGAAGATGTATTCATTGCCGGCGACGTCGCGACAGGTCCGTCTTCGATTGTGAAAGCTATGGCGGACGGCGTTCGCGCCGCTAAGGAAGCGAACGCCTTTTTAGGCGGCTATCCGGCGCCTGAATATAAAAAGTATGCGAAGGAATCGAAAAGGATCGGACGCGATCCGGAATTCCACCTGCGCACGCGCGCTGAACCGGAGCAATTATCGGTTCCGGAACGAATTAAAACAACCGATGTTTTTTATTCGACTCTGACCGCTGAGCAAGCTCGCGAAGAAGCCGCCCGCTGTATGAGGTGCAATCTCAGGGCGACGTTGTTAAAAGCGCCGCCGCCGCCCGATCCCTGGTTTGAATTCAATTCCGATCTCGTCGCACAAATACCCGAAATTGAAGGCGTTTTGATCTTAGCCGATGAAGATAAGAAAAGCGTGAAAATCGCTGGATCATCGGATCTAAAATCCGCTTTCGACGAACTTATCGACGAAGACTTCGACGCCGCATTTTGCCGCTGGGAGATAAATCCGATGTACACGCAGCGCGAGAGCGAACTGATTCAGGCTCATTTGCAGGCTTACGGCGAGATTCCGGGCGGGGATGAATTGGACGATTTGTTTTAAGTGAGAACGATTCGCGGCGTTTGTTATTTTTAGGGAGATCGCGCTCCTTCGGCAGTCATTCCAGCGAAAGCTGGAATCCAGGACTGCGCCCGGGATGCAAGTCGAACAAGAGTGTTCGACCTACTGGATTTGCAAGTCGAACAAGAGTGTTCGAGTTGCTTGTTTTGGAATCCAGCGTATTTTTCGTAAACAACTTTTCAGATAAATCCAACGAGGTAAAGATGTCAGCTAAAGTTGACTTAAGCAAGCTCATCATCAGGAACTTAAGGCAATCCGACTTTGACAGCGTTGTTCATATCGATAGTCTGGCAACGGGCTATCCTCGAGATCATTATTTCGAGAAAAAATTCCGGCGGACGTTAGGCGAAGATTCCCAGGTTATGTTGGCTTTAGTCGCAGAATTAAACGGCAAAGTGATAGGTTTTATAATGGGCGAAGCCAACAGCGGCGAATATGGCATCGCACAACCGGTCGCCTCGGTCGATACGATCGGTCTTGATCCGGATTATAAGGGACTGGGCATAGGCAAGATACTGATGGAAGATTTCTGCAGCGTCGCTGAACGCGCAGGCATAGAACTGATGACGACTTTAGTTCCCGACAACTGGCCTGACGTCATTAAATTTTTTGAAGCGCACGGTTTCAAGGAGGCGGGAATGATGGCGCTGGACAGGAAACTCAACCCAAAGACGAAATTCAACAGTTGACCGATGCCAGAAAAACAGTCTCATAAGGAAGATCAATCTTCATTGCGTCAACCGGAACGTGAAGGTTGGGAAAGCCGGTTTATCGGATCGGAGCCGCGGTTGTCGGAAATGGTCGAACTATACGAGGAGCTGGGATTCGAGGTGTTAGTCGAACCGATAAAACCGGAGGAATGCGACGGCTGCACCGAATGTTTTAAAGATGCGGTTGTTCCGGTGTTTGCGGTTTATACGCGGGAAAAAGAAACCTGATATAGCTTGGATGCTGCGAATCCGGGCTATATCAAAGGCAGTCATTCCAGCGAAAGCTGGAATCCAGTATGTCCTTTAAAAGAAAAACTTCTCTGGATTCCAGTTTTCACTGGAATGACTGCAGTGAACATTCCCGGACAGTCTGGAAAGCAGGAACGACAAAGCGCGATCTTTATGCACATTAATCAAAGAATGCACTCTATTTCTTATTCATAAATCATAGGAGGAGATCATGAAAGCAGCGATTTTTCATGGCGCAAATCAGCCTTTAAAGGTTGAAGAGGTCCCCACTCCGAAACCGGGACCCGGTGAAATACTGGTCAAGGTCGCCGCTTGCGGCGTTTGCCATACGGATATGCACTACATCGATCACGGCGTGCCGACGTTTAAGCAGCCGCCGATGATCCTCGGGCATGAAGCTTCGGGAACGGTAGCCGGTCTGGGCGAAGGCGTCGCCCAGTGGAAGGAAGGCGATGAAGTCCTGCTGCCGGCGGTGCTGTCGTGCGGCGTCTGCCGTCAATGCCGGCTGGGACGCGAAAATATCTGCGACGCCATGCAAATGTTTGGCAATCACGTCGATGGCGCTTACGCCGAATATGTTTTAGCGCCCGCCAAAGACGCGCTCGCCATCCCGGAAGGCGTTCCGTTGATCGAAGGCTCGATCATCGCCGACGCCATATCCACCCCCTACCATGCGGTAGTCAACCGCGCAATGGTAAAGCCGGGCGATTGGGTGGCGGCTTTCGGCTGCGGCGGAGTCGGTATCAACGTCGTTCAATGCGCGGCTGCGGTGGGAGCGTCGGTTATCGCCATCGATCTCGTGCCTGAGAAACTTGAAATGGCGAAGAAATTAGGCGCACAGCTAACAATCAATCCGAACGAAGTCGAAAAAGGCAGAGTTGACAAGGCGATCAAAAAACTGATCGGCGACGGCGTCGATATCGCTTTCGAAGCCATTGGAAATCCCAAAACCATCGTCGCCGCGTACAACACGATCCGCAAAGGCGGAACCTGCGTCGTGGTAGGCTATACGCATCTGCCGGCGGAAATCCCGGTCTCTAAAACGATGTTCTTCGAACAGTCGATGATCGGATCGCTGGGCTGCCGTCCGGTGGATTACCCCCGGATTATCGAAATGGCCCGCATCGGCAAGATCAAAGTTAAAGAACTTGTCACCAGCCGGTTTGGACTGGATGAAGTCAACGATGCGTTCGACCTGCTGCGGAACAACGATCCGAATACGCTTCGGTCGGTGATAATACCGTAGGGTCTCTACCCCCCCCTGCCCCCCCTGCAATAGCAGGGGGGGAGGTCTTCCCCCCTGCCCCCCCTGCAATAGCAGGGGGGGAGGTCTTCCCCCCTGCTTTGCAG
>CAZWOY010000314.1:0-5303 GCA_964635255.1 uncultured bacterium | reverse complement strand
TTATTACTAAGTGCATTAAAAAGTGTCATTGCGAGTCTGCCTTTAGCAGACTAAGCAATCTCCTAATATCTTGATAATGCTTGATATTGATTAATATCCGCATTCCATCAGATTCCTGGAGATGGCAACTATTTTAGGCACGTAGTAATACCAAAATCCAAAATCCAAAATCCTCATCGTAAATAAACCAGCTTCCTAATATCTCGCTTGCCAGCCGCGTTGGAGATTACGGCAATGTAAACTCCCGAACCGAGGCGGCGGGGCGACCATTCAATTTTGTGGATGCCTGGGGCTAAGTTTTTATCCTGCAGCATTTCGATCTTTCTACCTGCGGGGTCGTATATATTCAAACTCGTGAGAACCGCGGCGTCGATGGAAAACGAGATGACTGTCGATTCGTTAAACGGGTTTGGGGCGGGCGGGAACAGCTTGAACTCTGCGGCAGAGGCGCGGAAGGCGCCGTCCGCATACTGCGAAGGAAGAATAAAGTGGAACGGTTCTTCGCATTCGACATTATAGAGGTTGTCGTAGGCGGCAACCGACCATTCGATCTCGACGTCCTCGCCCGAATCCACGATGTTCAATCGATCCAACAGCCAGCCGGCGTCTTCCACGATATAAGCGATGTTCTCGATCCTGTCGATTCGGAGCGTGTCGGTTTCCGTCCTGAACTCGATACGGTAGCGTACCGTATCCAAATCGATCTCGCTTTGTTCGGATTGTTCCCAGACGAAGGCTATCAGCCGCGAATTCACCGCCCAGCCGTTTTCCGGCGAAAGCAGCGCAAATTCGCTGGGGACGCTGTTTTGCGGGATGATAAAGCTGAACGGCTCGTCGCACTCGACCATACTGCTGTCGTCGTAAGCCGTCGCTGACCAAACGATCTCTGCGTCTTCTCCCAGACCGATTATTCCAAGGCTGTCCTGAATCGCCACAATGTCCTCCACCATGTAAGAGTGTTCGACGACGCCATCGAACGTCAATTCATGTTCGCCGTAAAAGAAACGAACATCGTAGCGTATCGTGTCGCTCTCGAATTCATTCTGCCAGGACTCGTCCCAGTCGAGCTCGAAACTGCGGGATCGTACGATCCAGCCCGGCGCTGGCGACCGCAGCCGGAAAGCCATCGGCGGGTCGTTTATCGGATAGACGTTCAAGCGGAAATATGCGCGGTCGCGCAGGCGGTTGGGATCGGTCACAGTCAACTCCAGACTATCGACTCCCCACCAGTTGGGCAGCGCTTCGATGGCGACCGAGTCCTCTTCGAAGTTCAGGTCGAAATGACCGCCTTCGAATATATCGATTTCCAAAGTCGAGTCGGGATCGTTGTCTTCGATATATCTGTAAAAGAAGCTTAACGGAAGCGTAAACACATTGTCCTCTGAAAAACCGGTGTCCGGGAAAGCGATCCAGTGAGGCGGACCTAAGGATGGATCGACGTCGTACCGGATAACGCCCAAATCGTGACCTCCCTGCCCGGCGACCGCGAAGCCCAAGTCGTCCGTAACGATCAGCGATGGACGGTAATTCAGCGCTAATTCGGGCTGCAGACTCCACAATTCTTCGCCGTCCGACGCGGTGCGGCAGAGAAACCCCGCATTATTGCTGTAGCCGCACAGAACGACGCCGAGATCGCAGACTTTTTGGATGCGCCAGAAACCCCGGCATCGATCCGGATCCCAACTCCTCTGCCACAGAACCTCGCCATCGGCGTCGATTTTAAGCAGCCAGCCGTTCCCCCCTTCGCTGCCGGCTAAGATATAACCTCCATCTTCGGTTTGCACCGCGTCGCATATACGCTGTACTCTTCTACCAGCCAGATAATGGCGGTTCCATTCCATTTCGCCATTTTCATCGACCTTAACCACAAATCCATGCTGAACCCCGTCCTCAGAGTCGTTATCGCCCACGAGCAGAAATCCGCCGTCATCCGTGACTATGTGCGACCACATATAATTGCCGGGATAAGCGTTAAGCCATTCCTCCCCGCCGTCCGCGTCCGTTTTCAGAAGGTAGAAACTCTGCGGCCAGGTGCGGCTGCCCCCCAAGCTGTATCCGCCGTCGGACGTCGGTTTTAAAGATCCGCAGAAAACTGACTGATTCTCGCCGTAATGCCTCGACCATTCGACTTCGCCTTCCTCATCGACGCGCGCCATCCAGAAGCGTATCGATTGAAATCCATCGCCATCAGGCGTACCGCTGCCTGCAAACAGGAAACCGTCGTCCAATTGCGCCGAACCGATGAAGTAATCGTTGAAATCCCGATGCCCTTCTCTGCCGTAGTTATGCGCCCAGATGCTGTCTCCGTTCTCGTCGATCCTGACGGCGAAGGCGTTTGACCCGATTAGGTCGAACGATTCCGTAACGCCCGTGGCTATAAATCCGCCGTCGTCAAACTGCAGGATATTATACGCAGCGTCGGCTTCTTCCCCGCCCCATTGCGCTTCCCATAAGACGTCCGGCTGTGAATGCGCAGCGCCGGACGCTAAAAGCGAACAAAGAACAATCGCAGTCATAAACCGCTTTACTGTTAACATTTTAACTCCAAATAAAACGAATATTATCTTTCAAACGAATAGATTTTTAATTAATACACGGACTTTCTCGCATAAATTAATTATATTAATGGAAGCTTGATGCGGATTATAAATCCGGCTTTGTCATTCCTGCGAAGGGAGTCACGCAGCCCGGAACCGACCGTATTCCGAATTTATACTTTCTAACTTTTCTATTTTATCCCTTGATCCCTTCTTTACTCACCGAACCAAATTGACCTTTCTAACATCTTCCTCGCCTCTACTTTTCAACTTAATAAAATAAACGCCCGACGTCAACCCATCCGCCCGCCAATTAAATCGATATTCCCCACCGCTTCGACGGCCCCGGTCGAGGACGGAAATCTTTCTGCCGGTTATGTCCCAGACGGACAGCTCGACGTCCATTCGGCGGGGGAGGGTGTAGGATAGGGTGATTGAGGCGTTGGAAGGGTTAGGGTGGGGAACGTTGAGAGCGAACTTTAGCGGAGCCGCAGGAATACCGTCCGCTTCCAAACCCACCGCTCTGCCGGTTAAGGCTGCGGTTCGCTCGCGAAATGCCGATGTTATCGTCAGAGTGGCGGCGTAATCGCCGGCTGAGTCCGGTGCGAAAAGTATGGGGAGTTCTAACCGGGCGCCGGGAACCAGGACTAAATCGTCCGGAATATTTACCGCGAAAGGTCCCTCGCTCATGTCAATTGAATCGATCTCCGCCGGCTGCCTGGCTTGGTTTTCAATCGTCAGCGACCAGCGGGCGGCGAAGTTGGTCTGAACCTCGCCGAAATCGTGCTCGTCATCAGACAAGACAAGATTCCATAAGCCGGTTAATCTGCCGACGTCATGGACGCGCAGGTCGTGGTGATCGGCGACGTACAGAAAACCGGTCTCCAGGTCGGGAATGGTCTCTATGACTTTCCCCGGAGTGTCCTGCCGGGCGATAAGCTCGGGATGAGCCGGGTCTTCGAGGCTGTAAACGGTAAAACCATAATAGCCGTTGCTGGAGAAAAGATACCCATCAGCGGCGACCAGGTCGTAACAGACGGTGTTCAGGTCTAATTGAGCTGCAAACTCAGGATTGAGGGGATCTTCGATAGAAACGACGTATAGATCGCCGACATAATCAGCCAAATATGCGTAATCGCCCCAAAGGGCAATCTCGTCAGGCGAAGAACCAATCTCGCAGAGGCTGACTTCGTGAATATCAACCGGAACGCTTTTATCCCATATCGATAACCCGTTGCCCAGTTGGTTTCCGCGAAAGCAGGTGTAGATATACTGTCCGCGCATCTCTGTATCATTGAATCTTGTCCAATGAGGCTGTTCGATTTCTCTGAGTACTTCCATGTTCCTGATATCGCTGATATCGCAGACAACAACGGCTATCTGATGAAAAGTAAACATCAAAGTATCATCGATAATTGAATTTTCGGCTAACCAACCTAAATGATCAATATAATCCGGTTCTGCTGGATTGGAAATTGAAAAAACCTCAGAACAATCACTGCCCGTTACAAATAAAATAGAATCTGACAAAATTATACCTTCAGGATAAGATGGTAATTCCGAATATTCATAAACCTTTACCGGTCGCGCCGGATTATCAAGGTTAAAGGCATAAAGGAAAGCGCCTATTTCCATCCAGTGATTTTGGTATCTACATGGATCTGCAACATAAAGGAAGTTGTCTTTTTTCGCAATCCCTTTTACTCGACCCCGTCCAATGTAACGATGTGTTAGAATAGGCTCTTCAATATTTCGGATATCAAACACAAATAACCCCCACTCGTTTCCTGTACAAAATGCATATCCATTGTATATATCTAAGTTTTTAGGCGTAGTGTGTATACTTAAACCAAAAGAAGCAGAAGAGATATAGCTTAAGTTTCTAACGTCGTGAGCATCAACGATTCGCAATCCAGGGCTGGATAATGAGTATAAATAGCCGTTATTATACCATGGTGATGGAAAATTATATTCTTCATCAAGAGTATCTAAAACGATAATATTATTTATATCGCTTACTACTAAGGACAACAACAACCCATTAGAGTAAATAAAGCCAATATTGTCCCGTAAACTGAAATCAGTTGTTGGATATTCTTCATAAGTTCGCTCTATGAAAGGATCGGCTG
Organism: uncultured bacterium; assembly: GCA_964635255.1. GTDB lineage: Bacteria > Electryoneota > AABM5-125-24 > Hatepunaeales > Hatepunaeaceae > CAZWOY01. The sequence continues at coordinate 637 of CAZWOY010000314.1, read as the reverse complement.
GATTTTGCACATTAATATAAGTAAACCCACGATCACTAGAAGAAACTAACACAAAGTTATTCCAAAATTCTATCGTCATATGTTCTATATATGCGCCACAAAATCCGACTATTTCAGGGGATAAGGGATTATCAATGTTAACCACATATAAACCTAATCTAAAACCTATTACAAAAGCAAGGTTTTCTCGAACTCGGACGCTGAAGGCGTTACGCAGGTTTTCAATTGTGGATATTTCGTGAATATTATCAAGATCGGAAATATTATAAATTCTCAACCCCATAAAACTATCAGCAACATAGCATAGTGAATCAACAATATGAAATCCATAGCTGTCGCCCGGCGTCGGGATCCGTAGAACCTCCTGCGGCGGCGTTTCCGGGTTGTCGGTATCAAACGAATACGCCATTACTCCGTACCCATTGGTGATCCAGATTAACTCGCCAACCACTTGAACATCGCGATATTCACCAGTTACGTAATCGTCGAATAACGTTTTAACGCTATCTATCTGAGCGAAGAGGTTCAAGGGAATAATTATGCATAATGTAAAAATTGTTGTTTTCATCTTAGTCTCAACTTAGGTTTTTGCAAAACTCTTTTTGCAAAATATTTTAATCGTTCTGCATCGGTGTAA
>CAZWOY010000313.1:1299-5307 GCA_964635255.1 uncultured bacterium | reverse complement strand
AGTTATGTCATGAAAATTGGGCAAAATCGCGAAATTTGTGTCAAACGCCCGTTGGTGCATCCTGCCAAATCATTTTCATATTTTACTGCAAACCAAAGAACTTAGAAGGCTTCTCCGCGAAATAGGTTTGTTCCACGGGCGGTCGTCGCGGAAATGGAATCTTGAGGAAAATAAAACTGGTCGAAAAATCTGGTTTAATTGCTTTGAAACTGTTATGAAATCCATAGGACACTTTTGGGCGACGATGAATTATATTCATCATAACGCCGTTCATCATGAATATGTAGATAAATGGGAGGATTGGCCGTTCTCAAGCGCTCGACGCTACTTAAAGGCTTTTGGGAAAGATAAAGCCGCAGAAATTTGGCGGAAATATCCGATACTCGATTACGGTAAGAGATGGGATGATTATTAAGCACGCTGTAGCGTATATTCCAACGAAATTCTATGGGTTGTAATGTTGGAGTACACGCTTCAGCGTGAAGGAAGGCGAGAGTCTCACGCACGCTAAAGCGTGTACTCCAACAATAGTCCATGAACAATAATGTTGGAGTACACGCTTCAGCGTGAAGGAAGGCGAGAGTCTCACGCACGCTAAAGCGTGTACTCCAACAATAGTCCATGAACAATAATGTTGGAGTACACGCTTCAGCGTGAAGAAAGCGAGGCTCTCACGCACGCTAAAGCGTGTACTCCAACTATGTAAACTCCACCCGCCCCTTGCTATCATCGAAAACATCCTCCCGAAATCTATCATAATTAATTTCCGGCAGAGCAAGCGTCAATTTTACTTCCGCGCCAAATTCGCTTTCGACGATATTTCCTTCATATTTTGCAATATGTTTCTCGACCAAGCCTATCAGATCGTATGCGCATTTGACCGTAATTTTTTGCATCGGTCGTTTGCGGATTCGTTTTATTTTTGCTAAGGCTAACGCCGCCGTATCGCCATAAGCCCGGACTAAGCCGCCTTTGCCTAACTTTACGCCTCCGAACCAGCGGGTGACTATGCAGATCGTGTTGTATAGTTCCGCTTTCTTAATCTGGTCGAGGATCGGTCTGCCGGCGGTTCCGGATGGTTCGCCGGCGTCGGAATACTTTTCCAAGGGCTGTTTGGGAGCGCCTATGCGGAACGCCCAGCAGTAGTGGGATGCATCATGATGTTGACGGCTGCGGTCTTTAAGAACACTCATCGCCTGTTCTTCGCTTGCGATTGAAACGCAGAATGCAATGAATTTTGAACCTTTTTCAGTCAGTTTTCCTTCAGTCGTACCTCTTAAAACATAATAGATTTGTTCTTCAGTTTCCATTGCCGTTATCATTAAAGCGGTCGTCGGCTATCTGCACGTCGTCGCTTTTATCAAGCCAACCGGCGCGAGAGTTCGGATAGCATTCGAAGCCCGGGAAGTAAGGCTTGATGTCTAAAATCGGCGTTCCATGCATCAGGTCGATTCCGTGGACTTTTATAATTCCTTTTTTAACGTCGATTGATTTAACGGTAACTAATGAAAGCCCGATACGATTTGGCCGGCAAGGCGCGCGGGTGCTGAAAAGGCCTCGTTCAACCGTATCCCTGTAAGGAACAACTTTCATTTTTACACCGTTAGATCGATGCAGGTAGGAAATAATCCAGATACGTTCAAAACCGTCGAGGTCATTTAAGCCTTCGCGGTATTCGGGTTCGATATGAATTTCGGCAAACTCGCGTTTTCCCATGTTCGGCTGAATGGGAACGCCTGACTGTTTTTTGTATGGAGTGGATGCAGCGCCGATCGCTGCGAGTTCGACTTCTTCTAAACGCATATTTACAGAAATTGTTTTTTGTTGTTTCCGAAACAGTTACACTTAAAATGCTTCCGTTGGCGTTAAAGCCCTTAAGTATATACATTATAATATTAAAATGAAGCAAATTCATCCACTCGATAAGGATATATTGAAAATTGTGTAAAAATTCGGGAACAAAGATTACTTTGTAAACTATAATAGTTAGATAACGGAAAAAATTCTGAATCCATGATATTATGAAATGTAAAAACGCGCCCCGAAAATTCAATATTATCGAGCGTTAACTATCAAACGACAAGTTTTGCCAATTGAGGCAGGCATTTCCGACAGGCAGGAATCTTTAGATCAGGCTCGCTTAGCGCTGCTTCCGGATTGCTGTCTGCCGGTCTGCCTAAAAAACGCCAATTTTGTTGAGAATAGTCGCGTTGCTTTCGTTTTTAAATCGGATTCAGACTATTGACTTATGCAAAATATTTACGTATCATGAGGTAAGAATGATTATTTCCATGGGGACGATTTGGTTTCGACGGGGATAGTTGGCGCTTGGATTTGCAAGCCGGGGATTTCGGTGACCTCGTTAAAAATGCCGTGAAACATTAAATGCCAACGATAATTATTCTTACGCTTACGCTGCTTAATTAGTTTTAGCAGCTGGCTCCGTGTCCGGCCGGCTATCGCCGGCGCGTTGAGCTTCAATTAGATAGCCTCCGCCGACTGTCGCGCCGCGAGGCAGAAGGTTAGAACTACGCGGCTGGGCGCGAGGAAGCGTGTCGATCCGCGATCCTCCCGCCGAGTAACGCCGGGCTCCCTGCAGGCATAAAGGGAAACCTGCGGTAAATAGACCGACTAAGCTTGTAGAAGATTCTTGAGCTGTGTTCTCGGACCCGGGTTCGATTCCCGGCGTCTCCACAATTCACCCGCAATCCCTTGACAATGGGGGTTGCGGGTTTTTTATTTAATGTCCTTATAATTGGCTTGGATAAAATCCCGAATCCTTCTATAATTAAATTCCGACTGCGCCATAACCAGATAATCTTTCCTGTTTTTCAGCCTGCCGGCGAGATACTCCTGCTCCGACTGTCCCGGCGTAGGCGCGAGAATCGCCGGTTTGTTCATAACCGCCAGGTCCATCAGCGTGCTGTAACCGCCGCGCGTGAGGATTGTCTTTGATTGGGCTAGTGCCAGATTTAACTCGTTCGACGTCATGTAATCGACTAATTTGACATTTTTATTCACGATCTTTGTCTTATTCGTTTCGGTAACGCCGCGCACGATAATGATTTTTTCCCCGCATCCATCGATCTGGTTTAAAATTAGCTCTTCAAATATCGATCGCTGCGGTTCGGGACCGGACAGGACGACTAATAAATCGTTTATGACCGGCTCGTCCGGCATTGGGATAAACCGCGACAAAGGACCGATATATTTCGCGTTTTCCATCGGCAGCGGATATAAATGCGACAAGTCACCGCTGAGGTTGTCTCTGCCGGCGTAATCGGGAATCCAGACCTCGTCGTAAAACCTCATAATGAATCGATGCAGTTCGTATAGTGAAGGCTGGAGAAATTTCAACCGCTTAGGCGTCATAATCTGAATCTGATGAGTCATGTATATGCAATGCGCCTTTTTCGACCATAAACCGAAACGATTGTCGGAAATGACGGTTTTTATAGAATACTCGTCGATAATTTCGCTTAATAGACGATGTTCCTTGATAAAAACGGACAGTATCTTTGGAAGCTGGCAAAACATTTTCCACGTCATGGCTCCTGCGGCGGGATATTCGACGCCATAGCCGGGAAGTTCGACGAAGTCGAGACCGGGAAACTCATTTTTCAGCAGCCGCAGCCCCCTGCCGGAAGCCCCGATGATAACGCTGCAGTCCTGGTCAAGCAAATCCCGGATTATCGGAATGCACCGCGTCGCATGTCCAAGCCCCCAATCCAAAGGCGCTACGAGGACTGGTTTATTTTTACAGTATTGGTTCAAATGTTTCGCACAATGAAATTAAATATCCGGTAGGGCAGGCCGGGACGCCTGTCTTCTCGACCTCCCATAAGCGCTGACCGGCAGGCGGGGACGCCTGTCTTCTCGACCTCCCATAAGCGCTGACCGGCAGGCAGGGACGCCTGCCTTCTCGACCTCCCATAAGCGCTGACCGGCAGGCGGGGACGCCTGTCTTCTCGACCTCCCATAAGCGCTGACCGGCAGGCGGGGACGCCT
>CAZWOY010000313.1:0-1199 GCA_964635255.1 uncultured bacterium | reverse complement strand
GGACGCCTGTCTTCTCGACCTCCCATAAGCGCTGACCGGCAGGCGGGGACGCCTGCCCTACCGGTAGAGTTTTTCGATATACCCGCCGATTAAAGCAAACTCCCCAAAATAAATCCTACGGTCAGCAGCAGCCCGAATTGGAAATGGAGCTGCGCGGTCGAGATATCCAGCGTTGCAAGATCCATCGGTTCGTTGGGACGCGCTTCGGCGATCGTTTTTCGCATTTTCAGCAGCATTGGAACAGTAATCAGAACAATTATCGACCAGTAAGGAGCCTGCTTGGTTAAAATCAATCCCAATACCGATACGTAGGCAGACGCCACCAGAATCTGGAAAAACAACACGGAAGGACGCCAGCCTAATTTGTTCGGTATCGTTTTTATCCCAACGCGGATATCGGTTGGGATATCGCGCAGGTTGTTGGCGTTGAGGATCGCCGCGACAAGGATTGCTACCGGTATGGACGCCCAGATGGGAGTCCATGACATTTTGCCGGTTTGCACGAAATATGCGCCTAAGACCATGAGCGGTCCCATCAGGATTCCCACCAGCGGCTCGCCAAAAGCGGCGTATTTGTAGCCGAAAGGCTTGCCGCAGTAAAAATAGCCGCCGATTATGCCTGTTATCCCAAGCGCGACGATCGGCATGCCGAAATGATAGACAAGGTAGATTCCAATCAGGAAAGCCGCTCCGAATGCGGCGACGCCGGCATAATAGGCGTATTTGGGATTTAGAAGATTATTCACCAGAATCCGGCTGTCGCCGAAAGTGTCGAATTTGTCGGCTCCGGTGACATAGTCCCAATACTCGGACACAAGATTCGTTCCGGCGTGCAGCAAAACCCCGCCTGCCATAGCCGCTATAAAGAAAACAAAATGTATGCGTCCGGTCTCGAAGAACGCCAGCGCCGTCCCGAGCAGCACCGGTGTAATCGAAGCCGTGAAAGCAAACGGACGAACGACCTGCATCCAGATCGCAAATTTCGAAAGTTCTTTTACATCGCTCATGCGCAGATCACTGTAAATTTGACAAAATTAACTACTTGCCGCTTGTAAACACAGCAAGACTAATTTTGAATATATAGTCCGAAGAGTCTAATGCAAATATCGGGGCTTAAAAATTCAGATTAGTGATTTTTTTTGCATGTTATTACTACGTGCAGAAAAAAGTGTCATTGCGAGTCTGCCTTTAGCAGACTA
>CAZWOY010000312.1:236-5320 GCA_964635255.1 uncultured bacterium | reverse complement strand
CTTCTCCATCATACGGGAGCGCACCGGCAGGCAGGGACGCCTGCCCTACTAGAGAAGTTTATTTTCATGTTCCGTGGCGAAGCTCGCTTCATGAGCAATTTCTGGGAAAATAAATTTAACCACGAAGGCGCAAAGTACTCGAAGCAGCCCGGATATGCTTATCCGGGCTGCCGTGAATTTCGATAATGCTCCGGCGGGCTATCCCCGGCTGCGCAGCGAGAACAGCAAGAGGACGACATATTAAGCAAAGGCGCTCGACCAGTATGGTTCAATTCCGGTAAATCCTGTTTATCCTTATAAAAATATTAAACCTGCCGTTCTGTTTATCTGCGAAATTTGTCATTAACTATTATTTTTTGTACATTAAGTTTTGATTCTTTTACGGAAGCATTTAAGTGCAATTCAGTCAATATTGAGAGGTTGAAAAAAATTGGAAAAAAAGGAACTCATACACGAAGGCAAAGCGAAGAAGATATATAGCACGGAAGATCCCGACTTTGTCATTCAGGAATTTAAGGATGACGCCACCGCTTTTGATGGATCCAAGAAGGACGTCATTCAGGGCAAGGGCGAAATAAACTGCTCTATTTCAACGTTGGTTTTCGAGTATTTGAGCAGCTACTACGTCCCCACGCATTATGTCAAGCGCTTGAACACGACAGATCAACTTGTAAAGAAAGTTGAAATAATTCCGATAGAAATCGTTATGCGGAATATAGCGACCGGTTCGCTGGTGAAACGATTGCCTTTCGAGGATGGAAAGTCTTTGTCCTATCCGATCTTTGAATTATATCTAAAAGACGATCACCGCGGGGATCCGATGATTAACGAATATCATGCTTACGCGCTGAAACTCTGCATGCCTGAAGACATAAGATCGATGTTCCGAACCGCGGCAAAGATAAACGCGATTATGAAGGCTTTTATGGAACGGCGGGGATTAATCCTTGTGGATTTCAAACTCGAATTTGGATGGCATCAAGAAGAATTGATATTAGCCGATGAAATCAGTCCCGATACGTGCCGGATTTGGGACCGTAAAACTCACAAAAAACTCGATAAAGATAGATTCAGATTCGATATGGGCGGAGTTGAACAGGCTTATCAGGAAGTCTTAGACAGGTTAAGCAACATTTGAAATGCATTACTGACAAATGTAAAATTGCGCCTGAAGGTTTTCCACTTATAAGAGGATTTGCCTGCGCCGCAATTTCTCTGATTCTGATTTCACTCATTGTGAAAAAACGGCTCTTTCAGGTTTTATCGGGAATATTTTCGATAATTTGGCTCGGCATACTCTATTTTTTCCGTGATCCGCCGCGAACCTGTCCTGCAACGAGCGACGGCAAAATTCTGTCTCCCGCGGATGGACATGTAATTTCAGTGGAAAGTATTCATCCGGTTTACGGGCGGGATATAATCCAGAAGAAAGTGTCTATTTTCTTATCGCTGTTCGACGTTCATGTAATACGGTCGCCCGTAAAGGGTACAATCAGAAAGATCGAATATCGCAGAGGGAAATTTCTACCCGCGTTTGTCGAAAAATCTACGAGTTCCAACGAACAAACTCGGGTATATCTCGATACGAAATACGGCGAGTGTTCCTTTGCTTTAGTCGCTGGATTAATAGCAAGAAGGATTGTGTTTCATCCGGCAGCCGGTGAAAATTTGGATTGCGGCCAAAGAACCGGAATTATCAAGTTTGGATCCAGAGTCGATTTATTTTTGCCTGACACAGTTACATTGAATGTCGAAGTTGCTCAAAAAGTCAAAGCCGGGAAAACAATCTTGGGATTTTTTAATGAGAAATAAACTCGCCCTAATTCCCAATCTTATTACTTTTGGGAATCTGCTGTTAGGTTTTCTATCGATTGTTTTCATCGCGCAAGGACGCTTTTTTGCCGCCTGCTGGTTGATTATTATCTCTTCCATACTCGATGGTTTTGATGGAGCGCTGTCGAGATGGCTGCAAACCGGATCCAGATTTGGCGTGGAACTTGACAGCCTGACCGATATCGTCTCATTTGGAATCTCACCGGCATTGCTGTTGTATTTTATTGTGTTTAAGCCATTTGGGGCTATCGGATTTATCCTGGCTTATGGGTACCTATTTGCAGGTATGTTAAGGCTCGCCCATTTTAACGTTAATTACAAGAAACCTGCAGGCAAAATAGGTTTTTCCGGCTTGCCAATCACATCGGCGGCTTTGTTTATTTCAAGTCTCTATTTATTCTTGGCAAAATTAAATGTGCAAAACGGCAGAGGCATTATCTATACAACACTGGCTCTGCTATTAATTCTCCTGATGCTGAGTAAAATTCCATATCGCAGAATGCCGGTGATACCTGTGCGGTCGTCCCGGTATCCGGCGCTATCGGTCATTATCTTGTCGATGTTAAGCCTGGTTTTAATTTGGGATCCGCCCTTATTTCTGTTTCCGTTTATGTCGATTTACCTACTGTCGGGACCGCTGGAAGCTTTATTTAAGATCTTGAAAAAACTACAGATTGCTCATGGAGAGCAATCGTCCAACGAGACTTTTAGTTTTAGAAAAAATTAGTAGAAACAAGGCGATAATACTCTTGAAAGCGCGAATTTTTGTCAGATTAAAACCGGCGATTTTAGATCCTCAGGGAAAGACCGTTCAACACGCCGCTCATCAAATGGGTTACGCAGAAATAAAATCGCTGCGGATGGGCAAACTGATCGAATTGGAAATCGATGATTCAGGCGGCGGGGAAATCCGCAATCGAGTCGAAGAATTAAGCCGGCGGCTGCTGACCAATCCTCAAATGGAAACGTATGATATCGAATGGATTTCTGACGATGAGCAGGAATAGGCATGACCTTAAATGGGGAGTGGTCATCTTCCCGGGAGCCAATTGCGATCATGACGCTCTCGACGTCATTTCGCGCATCGAATCTCAACACACGGTTGAGATTTGGCACAAAGACAATATTTTGGATGATTACGATGCGATAATGCTGCCCGGTGGATTTACGTATGGCGATTATCTGCGCCCCGGCGCGATAGCGAGATACTCAAACGCCATGGCGGGAATTGAGAAGCATGCGCGTCAGGGGAAACTCTTAATTGGCGTCTGCAATGGATTTCAGGTTTTAACCGAGGCGGAACTGCTGCCGGGCGTGCTGCTAAGGAATAGAGACTTGAAATTTATATGCAAAGAAGTTTTTCTGCGAGTTGAACGGAACGACGCCGTTTTTACCTCCGGATACGAAGCCGGCCAGGTAATTAAATTGCCGATCGCCCATAATGAAGGCAATTACTACGTCGATTCGACTTCGCTCTCCGAACTCGAAGACAACCGGCAGGTCTTATTCAGATACTGCGATGAACAAGGCAATATCACGCCGGAATCAAATCCGAACGGATCGCTGAATAATATCGCCGGCATCGTCAACAAAGCGGGCAATGTTCTGGGAATGATGCCGCATCCTGAAAGACGCTGCGATCCACTGCTGGGAAGCGCCGATGGGAAACCGATATTCGATTCTATGATAGAGCATTTATCAGGAATAAAGGTTGAGTAACGCTTCATCCGAGCGAGACAATTCAAAGAAAACCGACAGCGAACCGCAATTTGAAAACCAGGAACTGCCTCTCACGCCTTATTTTCGTCAGTTTTTAGAACATCTTGACGAACTAAGGAAGCGGTTAGTCAGAGCGATAGTCATTTTAGCCGCAGGAACTGCAATTGCTTTATTCTTTTCCGAAGACCTGTTAAAAATCATTACCGATCATTTCCTGGGCGATGATCGCCCGTTTTTAGCGCTGCTTTATCCAACCGAAGGTTTTGTCGTTCGTTTGAAAATCTCTTTTGTGACCGCTTTAATAGGCACATCGCCGCTCTGGTTCTGGCAGATATGGGGATTTCTCATTCCCGCGTTGACTCAACAGGAAATGAGATTTGTCAACCGTGTAATTTTCCCGGCAATGTTAGCCTCATCGTTTATGTTCGTTCTTGGCGCCGGATTTGGTTATTATGTTCTCCCTTATGCGGCGCATTACTTCGAATCATTGGCGCCTTCAGGCGTCGAAGTCTATTGGTCGCTGGGCAAATATCTCGATTTTGCTCTGCGTCTGCTGATCGCGTTTGCAATTATTTTCGAATTGCCTTTTATTATCTATATAGCGGCGGCGGTCGGCGTGGTTACTCCGAAACAACTGCGCAAGCATCGGCGTCATGCCATTGTGATAGTGTTTATTTCTTCGGCGATTATCACGCCGCCGGATTTGTTTACGCAGGTTTTGCTCGCTATTCCGTTGGTTTTGCTTTACGAAATCGGTATTTTAATGGCTATGTTCGCAAAAAAGAAAAGAGATGAGTAGTTCCGAAATAATAATAATTGCGCTGGTAATTTTAATCCTCTTCGGAGGGAAAAAACTGCCGGAGCTTCTTAGAGCCTGGGTGCGGATCGTGCAGTCCTACAAACGAAGCCTAGCGCAGTTTAAGAGGCAAGCCGGACTTGATATGCTTGGGAGAACTATGGACTTGAGAGATCCGTTGAAAGACGTCGAAGTCGATGAACATGTTCGGGGAAGAACCGAAACCGGCAAGGACAGCCGCCAGGATTCAACCAAACAGAACGAAGAGAAGACCGGAAAATAATTTGAGAGCGTTCAAGCGATTCAATTAGGATCAAGCGCCGGCGCATGTGAATTTTAAGTAGGTCGAACACTCTTGTTCGATATACAAAGCAGGTCGAACACTCTTGTTCGATATACAAAGTAGCTCGAACACTCTTGTTCGATTTGCCGCCCAACGCGGTCATTCTAGCGAAACAGTCCCTCCGGGAATATGGATTTTGAGCGTCAGGCGTTCAATAGAATACGAGAGCTTGCAGACGGGGGCGTCAGCAGGCACTCAGAGCTTTCAGATGGGGGCGTCTGCAGGCACTCAGAGCTTGCAGACGCCCTCGTCTGCAAGCGTAAACTTGGTTATAGCGTGGAATCGGCCTGCAGACGGGGGCGTCAGCAGGCACTCAGAGCTTTCAGACGGGGGCGTCAGCAGGCACTCAGAGCTTGCAGACGCCCTCGTCTGCAAGCGTAAACTTGGTTATAG
>CAZWOY010000312.1:0-136 GCA_964635255.1 uncultured bacterium | reverse complement strand
CGTGGAATCGGCCTGCAGACGGGGGCGTCTGCAGGCACTCAGAGCTTGCAGACGCCCTCGTCTGCAAGCGTAAGCTTTGTTATAACTCGTTCCCACGCTCCTGCGTGGGAATGCATATCGACCTCATATTGTTAAG
>CAZWOY010000311.1:3664-5328 GCA_964635255.1 uncultured bacterium | reverse complement strand
AAACGCAATCGAAAACGCGGGCAGCCTTTCGTTGGAGTACAGCCTTTAGGCTGCAAATTCAGGTGGGAGAAACATTTTTAACCAGTGATTCAGACTAAAATCTCTGAATCCAATTCGAACAGCGCTTTGCAAACTGAAGAGGAAGGATAAACCAATTTTTTTCCAGAACTTGTCCTTTCCCAATTCTGTAAATGTTTCCTTATCGGTTATAGTTTTTTTGTTTTCTTTAATCAATCCTTTAAATTTGCATTTTTCCGCTTAATCGTTGTATTTACTTCCTTTGCCTGCTTTTTAAAACCAGCATCATACAACGCTTGCTTGAGTTGAATGAGTGGTGCAGGATTATCACGGAATGTTAGCCTATCTAAGTTAAGTGCATAAGCAATGTCCTGAGGATACGGTAATGAATCTGGTTCGAAAATTACTGAATCTAAGTCAGCTCCATTGAAGGTTGCCCCTGATAGGGTAGATTCGCGAAAACTCACCGAAAATAAATTAACACTGTCGAATTTTGCATAATTTAATTTTGATTTCCAAAACTCTGCATTATTAAAATTTTATTTTTCAAAATTTACTCCTGATAAATTACATCCTGTAAATATTGTTGCCTCAGAAATTGTATTTTTTATATTTGCGTTATACAAATTACACCTAAAGAAAATTGAATTAATCAGGATATCATTTTCGAAGTTAACACCCGATAATTCCGACGATTCAATTATTGCAGATATAATTCTACTGTTGACAATTTCTCCAAAGTATTAATGTATCCGAATGAAAAATAACACCGCTAAGATTCACGTTATTCAAATCAAGAAATGTTTTGTTTCTCTTCAATTGAATATGCCAAATAATTGGAATTATAATATTACCACGTCCTATTTTTGGTATTACATCTTGCAATCCCCCAAATTTAAATCGGGATATTAGAGAATCTTCATACCAGGTATAGTCATTCTCTAATCTCATTGGTCTTGCTTTTTTACTTCGCCATTTTTGAACCTCTTGTTCGATGGATAACGTACAGTACGAATAGGTAGGCAATAATAATAGAAATACTATTCCAAAATATTTCAACGCTTTCTTTTTCAAACTAACCTGTTAAATTCATCAATCGTTAATCCCGCGTCCTTGATTATTCCTTCAAGTGTAAATCTTTTCAACGGCGTGTGTCTTGGAATCGATACAAATATCTTATCTTTATACATAATCGTGTGTTTGCCTTCACGAACGACCTTAAATCCGGATTTAACAAGTACGTTAATAAGTCTTTTATGCCCGACCAGTTTTGCCTTGGGCATTAGACAGTAACCTCTTTTAGAAGATTATCTGCATATACATCTTTTATCGCTTGAATAAATTCCGTGATGGCAATCCTGATATTTTCAGTTGCTTCCGCCTCGGTTTCACCTTCCGACCAGCATCCGCGAAGCGCCGGCACAAAAGCTGAGTATCCACCTTCTTCACACTCAACCAGGACAACATCATAAATACGATTCAGCATTTTTTACTCCATTGTAAAGTTTTAAATGATTATGTTCAGAAAAGTCTCTCTGAATAAAGGAATAATTTAATATAATTACAGGAATGAAGCAAGACTAAAGAATTTGCAAGGTAAATTATTAGGCATACACCGGCGGCACGCTGAAGCGTGTACTCCAACA
>CAZWOY010000311.1:0-3564 GCA_964635255.1 uncultured bacterium | reverse complement strand
TTATTCTCCAAACGCTGTCGAATGCGCGGGCGACGTTTCGTTGGAGTACAGCCTTCAGATACACCGGCGGCACGCTAAAGCGTGTACTCCAACATTATTCTCCAAACGCTGTCGAATGCGCGGGCGACGTTTCGTTGGAGTACAGCCTTTAGGCTGCAGAGCGCCGGATAAAAAGATATACCTAAAATCGTTCATATCGTTCACATTATTCACACATTCAAAACCAAAATTCTACCGGTTTAGTCATTCTTTTTTTTACCGACTCGTTCCCACTCAGGAGCCTGGGAACGAGTTAAAAAAACAGGCACAAATATTGCGAAAACCAAAACCAAACCCGGAATTATGCGCGATAATGCGCTTTTAATGGTTGGTATCGGTTGGAAAAGTTAAAAAAAAGTACCGTCTTTCTTGATACTCGCCGTTTGAAGCCTTATAATAGATAATTCCATGGTTTGTTTTGCAACGTTGATTTGCAGTCTTCGGCGGGTTAAGAACCCGCCTCGCATTTAGGTTCGAGTATGTTTTTTAATATAAATTTCAGGCTTTACAGATGGCTCAAAAACCGATAGTTTTTAAATCCTGGCGGGATATGCCGATTATGGCGGCTTCGCTGGGAGATATGTCGATTAATAAGACCGGTTCGTGGCGCAACGTCGAGCCGCATCATGTCGAGCAGGTTTCGCCCTGCACGCATCGCTGTCCGGCCGGAAACGATGTCGTCGGTTTCGTTTCGTTAGCCGCCGAGGGACGGTTTGAAGACGCCTGGCGGGCGCTAGCGGAAACGTCGCCCTTTCCAAGCGTCTGCGGGCGCGTTTGTCCGCATCCCTGCGAATCGGAATGCAACCGGAATGAATTGGGCGGATCGATCAATATTCATACGATCGAACGCTTCTTAGGCGACCGGTTCCGCGAACGCCCCCCGGCTATGAAAAAAGCCCCGATGACGCACAAGCGCGTTGCAGTCATAGGTTCCGGTCCCGCCGGACTGTCTGCGGCGTACCATCTGGCGCTGCAGGGGCATAAGGTTACGGCGTTCGAGCAGTTCGAGAAACCGGGCGGCATGTTGAGGCTCGGCATTCCCGACTACCGGCTGCCGCAAAACGTTCTCGACGACGAGATCAACCGCATAATCGGACTTGGCGTCGATATCGTGACCAATACCAGAATCGGCGAAGACGTGCCGTTCGATCAACTGATGGACAAATTCGACGCGGTTTTCGCGGGCATCGGCTTCACGAAGAGCCGCGGCTTGGGCGCGAAAAACGACGAGGGCGAAGGAATCGTTTCCGGCGTCGAAGTCCTGCGCAACATAGCCTTAGGCAGACCTCACGGCGTCGGCGGGCGCGCGATCGTAGTCGGCGGCGGAAACACCGCCATGGACGTGGCGCGCTCCATGCTGCGCGAAGGCAGGGACGTCAGCGTCATGTACCGCAGGACGCGGCAGGAAATGCCCGCCATCGCCGAAGAGATCGAGGAACTGATTGAAGAAGGCATTAAAATCGATTTCTTAGCCACGCCGGTCGAAGTCCTGCGCGACGATTCCGGCAAACTGACGGGCGTGAAGTGCATCAAAATGAAATTAGGCAAACCCGACGACTCGGGCCGGCGCAGACCCGAACCGATCGCGGGCAGCGAGTTTACCGTCGAAGTCGATACGGTTGTCACAGCCATCGGCGAATCCGCCGATCTGTCGTTCCTGCCGGATGAGATGATCGCAAAGACGTCCTGGAATATTCCGGCTGACGAATTGGGACGGACGTTCGAGGAAAAACTGTTCGCCGGCGGAGACGCCGCCGACGGCGCAGGCACTGTTACAGCCGCCATCGGCTACGGCAGGCGCGCGGCGATTGCGATCCATTCCTATCTAATGGACGGCGAATTGCCGAAGGACGCGGCGGTTTCCCCATCGCTGCGAGAAACCACTTCCAAAGTGGTGCGCTTCGACGATCTGAACGCCGCCTATTTCGACGAGATCAAACGTCTTGAGCCGATCTCGCTGCCGGTGGAAGAACGGATTCACTCCTACGACGAAGTTCGCGCCGGATTCAACGAGTCGGAAATACTCAACGAAGCGAAACGTTGTTTTTCCTGCGGAACATGCCCGGCTTGCGACAACTGCTATATATTCTGTCCCGATGCGGCGATACTTAAAGTCACGGATAATCCGAAACAGTTGTACGTCGTCGATTACGAATACTGCAAAGGCTGCGGCGTGTGCGCGTCGGAATGCCCGCGCGACTGCATCGTAATGAAGCCGGTTCGGTAGTTTAGTCCACCAAAATCTTAAGAAAAAATAGAGATAAGATATGCAAAGAATATTAACGGGCAATCAGGCTGTCGGCTGGGGGGTTATGTGTTCACGCGCGCAGGTGGTTTCCGCCTATCCGATCACGCCCCAGACCACGATCATTGAAGAGATCGCCGATATTGTGGCGAAAGGCTTGTTAGACGCCAAATTCATCAAGGTCGAATCGGAGCATTCGGCTATGGCGGGCTGCATCGGCGCACAGGCTGCCGGAGCGAGAACCTTTACGGCGACGTCGTCGCAGGGCTTGGCGTTGATGCACGAGGAGCTGCACTGGGCGGCATTGGCGAGACTGCCGATCGTTATGGCGGACGTCAACCGGGCGATGGGACCGGGCTGGTCGATATGGACGGATCAGAACGATTCGCTGTCGCAGCGGGACACCGGCTGGCTGCAATACTACTGCGAATCGAATCAGGAAGCGCTGGACACCGTTATTCAGGCGTATAAAGTTGCGGAACAGGTCAAACTGCCGGTGATGTTGATAATCGACGCTTTCTTCCTTTCGCATACGAACGAAGCGGTCGATATTCCGGGGCAGGATGCGACCGATCCTTATCTTCCGCCCTATAAACCGGACCTGTATCTCAACGTCGATGATCCGCACGCGTTCGGTGGAATTACCAAGCAGGAATACTACATGGAATTCCGGTACATGATGCAGCGTTCGATGAACGAAGCGCTGATCGTTACCGAACAAGCTGACAGGGAATTTGGCGAGAGGTTCGGACGCAGTTATGGTCAGGTCGAGTCATATCGCACAGAAGACGCCGAGACGATCTTGGTCACGTCGGGAACGGTTACATCGACGACCCGTGAAGTCGTGGATATGATGCGTGAAGAAGGGCGCGCCGTCGGGTTGCTGAAAATCCGGCTGTTCAGACCCTTCCCAATCGAAAAGGTCAACAAAGCGCTGGAAAACTGCAAGCGAGTCGTCGTTCTCGACCGCAACATCTGCGTAGGTATGGGCGGTATTTTCGCGCAGGAAGTCCGCAATTCGCTGTACGGTCAGGACGAAGGCAAACGCCCTCCTGTATTGGGATATATAGTGGGTTTAGGCGGCAGGGACGTTACCCCCGATTCGCTGAAACCCCTGATCTTAGACGCAGAAAAACGCGATCCGAAAGAAGGACGCGAAGTATGGTGGGATTTAAACGAGTAGAGCTTGTGGACGACTTTGAGTAATGCTTGGTGATGACCAAGTGTAATAAAGCTTGCGGCGACCTAGAGTAATGCTTGCTGACGACCTAGAGTAACAA
>CAZWOY010000310.1:0-5345 GCA_964635255.1 uncultured bacterium | reverse complement strand
GACCCGATATAAAATCGGATCCCCCTATTCTTGTAAATGCACGGAGGTGCGATTTGTGCGGAGCCTGCATTGGCGTCTGTCCGCCTAATTGCATCGAAATGACGGAACACTCGCTGACCGTCATAGGATTAGAATGTATTAAATGCGGTTTCTGCCTTCCAGTCTGCCCGTTGGGAGCTTTAGACTGGAATGAAAACGGCAGAGTTGAATTATGAGGAGGCGTCGAAAGACAATGCCGGCTGAGGAATTTGACGTTGTCGTGGCCGGCGGGGGACCTGCCGGTTCAATGGCGGCAAAAGCGGCTGCAGAGAAAGGCGCGAAAACTCTTTTGCTTGAAAGAGACGCTTCGATCGGCGTTCCGGTAAGGTGCGGGGAGGCGGTCAGCGTTAAAACCGTTTCAAAGATTATCGAGGTGGATGAAAAATGCATCGCTGTCAGAGTCGAAGGGATGAAACTTTATTCTCCCGATGGCACAGATGTTCTGGTTAGTTCTTCCGATCAGTTGGGCGCAGTGTTGGAACGCTCGTTGTTTGACCGTTATCTTGCAGAAAGCGCTGCGAATGCCGGCGCTGAAATACGAACCAGATCAGACGTTGAGGGCGTATTGAGCGACAATGGGAGAGTCTGCGGCGTAAAAAGCAATTATATCGGGCGTCAATATGATATTAAAGCTGGAATTGTAATTGGAGCGGACGGCGTCGAATCGCGAGTAGGCCGATGGGCGGGAATAAAAACACAGATTACAAACAGGGATTATGAAAGCGCGTATCAGAAAGTTGTCTCAGGAATAGAATTTGAGAATCAATACTGCCATTTTTATCTTGGCAATAATATAGCTGCCGGGGGATATATCTGGATTTTTCCAAAGGCTGAAAAAACGGCAAGCGTTGGCATTGGAGTCGATGCAAGCTGCTGCGACCCAGGCGAAGCTGCGAGAAAACTCGATGAATTCATCAAGCTTAAATTTGGAAATGCGCCTGTAATCGGTGAGATGGCCGGTGGAGTGCCGGTGTCGCTCCCATTAGAAAAACCATATAAAAATGGATTGCTATTAGCCGGGGATGCAGCGCGTTTTTGCAATCCATTAACCGGCGGAGGCATTTATACGGCTATGTTTTCGGGTTTAAAAGCCGGTTGGTTGGCAGCTGAAGCAGTAGGCAAAGGCGACGTATCTGCTAATTATTTAAAAAAATACAATAAACTGATAGAAAATGATATTGTGAAAGTTCATAAGCGCGCATACCGTATTTCACAGGCGGTCGCCAAACTGACCGATGAAAACATGAATCGCACGGCGCACGAAGTGAGCGCTATCCCGCCTGACCAGCGAACTCTCAAGAATATCTTTCTAAAAGGTTTGATGGGTTATCCTAAATTGGCTTTTGATATTGTGAAGTTGTTTATCTGATCTATACGAGAGTATTTTGAGTAAAACCGATTTTGACGTTATCGTCGCAGGCGGCGGTCCCGCCGGGTGTATGGCGGCCTTCGAGGCGGCGAAAGGCGGCGTTCGGACATTGCTGCTGGAACGAGACGCCAATATAGGACTGCCCGTCAGGTGTGGCGAATTAATCTCAATTCGCAATATCAGGGACATTTTAGATTTTCCTGAAAAGATCATTTCCCGCCGAGTCGAGAATCTTGTCGCGGTAGCGCCGGATGGCGGTCAAATTGAGGCAAGAGGATTTGGATTGGACTTTGCGACCGTAGAAAGAAATCTCTTCGATCGCTACATTGCGGAAAAAGCAGCTGAAAGCGGCGCCGAGATTCAAACTCGTTCAATCGTTTCGGGATTAATCAAAAACGAGGATGAAAAAGTCTGCGGTGTACGGATTGAGCGGTTAGGCAAGACTGTTTCCCTCAGGGCGAAGATCGTTATCGGCGCGGATGGGGTCGAATCGCAGGTTGGCAAATGGGCGGGGGTTCTCCCGGCTTTAACGCATAGTCAATTAGCGAGCGCCTATCAAAAAACATTGCATGGCTTAGATATCGATGTTAACTCGGCCTACATTTATTTTAGCCGCGCTTATGCGCACGGCGGCATAATCTGGGTTCTACCGAAAAGAGGATCGATCGCGAACGTGGGCATAGGCGTCGATTCGGATACTGGGGGAGTTCACCGCGCCAAGGATTTGCTGGATATTTTTATCGAACATCATTTTCCCGGCAGCTCGGTTGTTTCCGAATCAGCCGGAAGTCTTCCGATAGACAAACCGCCGGCGAAAACATACACTGATGGAGTTATTATTGCCGGCGACGCTGCGCGGCACTGCAATCCGTTGAGCGGCGCGGGAATATGCAGCGGGATGATCTCAGGCGGTCAAGCGGGAATAACCGCCGCTGAGGCGGTTTTAAATGATAATTATTCAGCAAATGCATTAAGCGCTTTCCAGGATAGAATCAGGAATAAATTCGTTCTGCAGCACAATCGTGAATATCGAATCGCAAAAGCTTTTAGAAAATTTGACGATAATTTTCTAAACTCATTAGCAAAGGTAATTCGTGAAATACCTGTTGAAGAGCGAACGCACAGAAGAATTTTGTTAAAGACTTTTACAAGCCAGCCTCATTTATTCCTTGATATAATGAAAGCGTTTATTTAGATTAACCACAACGTGAAGCGATTAGTAACGTATAATAGGCATAGCAGGGGGAGTGAACTTAAATTTTCAAATCGATGAACTGAAGATGGTTCCTAACCTCATTTCATTAGCGCGCATTCTGCTGATTGTTCCGATAATTTTATTATTCGACAAACAATCGGGAACAGCATACGCTATTCTCATTGCGCTGCTGGTTATTTCTTATGTCTCCGACTACATAGACGGACTTTTAGCGCGCAGGTTAGAACAACAGTCCAAACTGGGTCTAATACTGGATCCAATTGCCGATAAGCTTTGGACTTTTGTAATGATCTTTTTATTAATGCGTTTTCGAGAATTCCCTCATTGGATAGGGTATATAATATATGGAAGAGATATATTAATTTTAGCCATTAACGGCTGGCTTTTAGGAAAGAAAATCGACTTGATGCCCTCAAGCCCAACCGGTAGAATGTATATGGTGCTGGTTGGCATAGTGATAATAGGATACACGATTCGGATTCAGGAAACAATATGGCTCGCTTATGCGGTCGTTGTTCTAGCCCCGATAAGTTTACATCAATATACGCGCCGGTTAATAAATATAGCACGGAAATTATCGTTAAACGCCTCGATGAATCCGAGAGAGAAAGTCGAGAAACCAATTCTCACCCATTCATATAATGAGAAAAAGAATAAATAGACTGGGAACAAAAGCAACGAACTTTCGTCTATTATAATGATATGCGACAGTTTTTTTCCGGATGCAAACATAACGAGCAGTTATCCAGCCTTGAAATTGTCATCGACAATTTATCGCTCCGTAGTGGATTGCCGGCTTTAGGCGGTAATTCTTGTATTCCGGAGCGAGGCGGCTATTGCTTTTTTAGCAAAGATTTTTTTTAGAATACAGGCAAAACGAGATTTTAAATGAGGAATTTTACAATCGCTTACATTCGATGTTTAAGTTGCGGAAATGAGATAAAACGTTTAAAACAGAGAAACGAAGATTATGGATTGATTCCGCGCGCTTAGACGCCCAGAATTTTATATTCAAATCTATGATCTTATTTATTCCTGTTTTGCAACAGGAATTTTTTTTTGATTGTTAAGATGTAAATCATTAATCATTAAGGAATACAAAATGGACATTTACTTTTTTGATACAAGACAGCGTAAAAAAGTAAAGTTTGCTCCGCTGGCGCCAGGATTCGTTAAAATGTACACCTGTGGTCCGACCGTTTATGACGTGGCGCATATCGGCAATTTTAGAACTTATGTTTTCGAGGATTTGCTGAGACGCATTTTGAAACATTTTGGATACGAGATTTTACAAGCAATGAATATAACCGACGTCGATGACAAGACTATTAAAAAGGCAAAAGACCTTAATGTATCTCTGGAGAGCGTCACTCAGCCGATTATCGACAGATTTTTCGAAGATCTCGAGATTCTGAAAATCGAACGAGCGGAACATTATCCGAAGGCGACGGAACACGTTGAAGAGATGATAGATTTAATCAAAATGCTCATCGACAAGGGTTACGCTTATGAGATGGGAAACTCGATATATTTCAGAATTGAGAAATATCCCGAATACGGCAGGCTTTCCGGGATGAAATTAGACCGGTTAAATCGAGGAGTGCGAATCGACGCCGATGAGTATGAGAAGGGCGATTTTCGCGATTTTGCTCTGTGGAAAGGCTATACGGATGAAGATGGGAAAGTCGTTTGGGAGGCGCCGTTTGGCAAGGGGCGTCCCGGATGGCATATAGAATGCTCGGCGATGTCGCGTAAATACCTTGGCGAGGAATTCGATATTCACACCGGCGGCGTGGATAATATTTTCCCTCACCATGAGAATGAAATCGCCCAGAGTATCTGCGCGACTGAAAAGTCCTTTGCGCGATACTGGCTGCATAGCGAGCATTTGATCGTAGAAGGCGAAAAAATGTCCAAATCGCTCGGGAATTTTTACTCTCTTCGGGATTTATTGGAAAAGGGCTATACCGGCAGAGCCATAAGATACACACTTCTAACGACCCATTACCGGCAGCGTTTAAATTTATCTATGGATGCGCTATCGGCGGCAAATGCATCGTTAGCGAGGCTTGACACCTTAAAATATACCGCTCAAAACGCTGATAAATCAGGAGATATCCGTCCCGCTGTTAAAGAAATTATCACTAAGGCAAGGAAGCGGTTCGACCAAAATTTAGCGGATGATTTAGGCATTGCAGGCGCAATGTCGGCGCTATTTAATATGGTTTCGGAAGTGCACCGGCTTGAACAGGAGCGCTATATTTCCAAAGAAGAGGCTAAGTCGATACTGGAATTCTGGTCGGCGGCAGATCGCGTTCTTGGATTTTTGTTTACTGAATCTTCTGCTTTACCGGATGAAATCCGTGAAATAATCCTCGAAAGGCAGGAGGCGCGAAAATCGAAAAATTTCGCCAGATCTGATGAAATCCGCGATTATCTGGTTTCACAGGGCTTTCAAATCGAGGATGCGCGAGAAGGAACAATTATAATTTGGAAAGAAGGAAGAGAGACTGTAAAATAATCGTGCATTCTCTATTGACTTTTCAAAAAATCTTATTATATTAGCAAGTCTATGCAAATATACGGGCAATTGAATCTGCTGGCGTAGCTCAGTTGGTAGAGCAGCTGATTTGTAATCAGCAGGTCGGGGGTTCGAATCCCTTCGCCAGCTCCACACGGGCGGTCGAGGGCGCTCTCGGCCGATTTCGTACGAGGCCCCAT
>CAZWOY010000309.1:0-5374 GCA_964635255.1 uncultured bacterium | reverse complement strand
CTCAAAGGGAGCGTCTGCAAGCTCTCAAAGGGAGCGTCTGCAAGCTCTCAAAGGGGGCGTTCGCAAGCGCTCGGGGCATGTTAGAACAGTCTGATGCATTGAATCGATACAAAACAGAGGTTTCATGTCAGCCATACACGCTTTCGCAACTTACGAGACACGCTACGCGCCCTGCGGCGGGATCACCGCCGTTACGCGCCATCTGCCGATTGCGATCCGCAATGCGAGCGGCGCGCCGGTCGTTATAATCACGCCGTATCACTGGCGGGTGATGCAGAAAAACGACGTTAAGACTTTAATACACAGCGACTTCGAACTCGAATTCGGACTTGACATACAGAAAATCGACGTTCACACCCGAACCGACGATAATATCACAACTTATTTCCTGAAGCCGGAAAATCCCGATTATTTTGCCGGATTTCCGCACCCGTACTATCCATCCTATAATCTAAAAAGGGATTCGCTTCTATTCGGCAAAATGACCGCGATGTTTATCCCGATTCTCAATCAGGAAATCGGCGAAGGCAGGTCGATCGACGACTGGACGCTGTTCCTGCAGGAGTGGGAGGCGGCGACGACTGTGCTGGCTTTCGCGGATATGCCCGAACGCCCGAAGATGGTCCTGACCATGCACAACAGCTACGACAGCGGCGGTTTGCCCGACGCAGCCCTAACCGTCGCCGGAATCGACCCGACCAACTGCCCCGGACCTCCCGGCGTTCAAAACGCAACCGTTATGATGCGCGTACTGCCATTAATACAGAAGCCTGTATTGACGGTTTCAAGACAATTCGCCGCCGACTTTTTCAACGCCCGGCTGCAGACCGACGTGCTGGCGCCGCACCTGCAGAACATGCTCCGCAACAATCTGCACGGAGTCGATAACGGCGCTTTCCGGGACATTATGATCGACGAAGACTTACGCACAAGCTCCGTTAAAAACAATCTCGACAAATTCCAGGACTGGAAGCGCGGGAAACGGATCAGAGCTGTGGAAATACTGGGCGAACATGTAAAGTCGGAAAATCGAACCGTTTGGGGCGATCTTCAATCGCTGAAGACGGAAGACGAACCCTGGTTTATTATGGCCGGACGCGACGATCCGCGCCAGAAAGGCTATGACGTAGCCGTATCGGCGATTACGAGCTTTTTGCACAAGGGCGGCGACGCGCATTTCTTCTTTTTCCCGATCTTAGGCGATGAAGGCGTCGATGGCTTAACCTTCCTGAAAGACCTGTGCGATGCTTATCCGGAAAAAGTTACCGCTTTTCCGATCCGCTTCGACGCCGGCTATTTCCCGACGCTCGAGGCGTCCACCTTTGGGATGATGCCTTCACTGTACGAACCTTTTGGGATGGCGAACGAGTTTTACTACTACGGAACCGTCGCCATCGGCAGAGCCACCGGCGGCATGATCCAGCAGATCGTCCCGCTGCGCAGCGTAAAGTCTTTTACGCCCGCCGTCAGCCGGTTCGCCGCCAAATGGCACGATCCCAAAAGACCGCCGACGGGAATCCTGTTCCGCGAAGAGGACGACATAGACTCCCGCACTGCGGATTGGCACAAAATCAACGGCGCGCGATACCAAACCGGCGGCGAACACCCCAACCGCATCGAGCTAAGATCGAGCTGCAGCCTGTTCCGCTCGATGGCGGAAGCTCTCGAAACCGCAATCAACGACGGCGTGGACGTCTTTCACAATCAGCCGGAACTCTACTGCCAAATGCTGCTGGACGGCGTCGAACACATCAAAACAAAATTCACCTGGCAAAAGGCGGCGCAGGAATATCTTAAGATTGCGGCTAATTTGAAGTGAGGATGGATTGGAGATTAAGGTGGATGGGGGGCGGATTTTTTCTGAGTTATTACTGCGTGCAAAAAATAGTTGCCATCTCCAGGGATCTGATGGAATGCGGATATTAAACAATATCAAGCATTAGCAAGACGTTAGGAGATTGCTTCGTCTGCTAAAGGCAGACTCGCAATGACACTCTTTACTGCATGTAGTAATATAACGCGCCGCAAGAAAAAATTCTTACCTCGTTCCCACGCAGGAGCGTGGGAACGAGTCGGTAATTTGTAAACTATTTATTGCACTTAGTAATATTTTATATTACTTGATATATTCGTTAAAAAATGCTATTATAGAACTATGCATATTCGATTTTAATTGTTAGAGGAAACTGGAGTTATCGTGAAATTCCTAAGAACTATTCTCGTTTTGTTCTTTTTAAGCTTTTTTTGCAGGCTTTATGCCGATCCAATGCCGCCGCAGTGGGGTCAGATCATTTATGATTCCACGTTTGTCACTATTGAGTTTGGCGAAGAAAGCGCTTTCGTAGATGCAACCACTTTAATCGGCGTAAGAAAACTGGTCAACGAAGATTATGATCTAACTTTCAGGCGCGAGGCAAATTTCGGCATATTCGACGAAGATCAGGTTTTCCTTGAAGTATCGGATTCGCTGATCGATTATAATCACGATGAACATCACGTTCAATTTCAATACCTTAGCCGCATTCAACAGGAAAATATCCTCCATTTAGTTATTTATAGCAGATTTCTTTATCCCAACGATGAAAACGGCAATCCGCCGCAATGCCTGAATTACTTTATCAGGCAGCGGATGACCGGCGTTGATTCCGTATGGGGCATGTGGTTAAGTCCCACTTTAATTTGGGGAAGAAATGGATATTTTAAGATCAATTCCAACCATGAAATGATCGCTCAAAACTACCAAATTCATAATAGGCAATGGGGGGAAGAGCGTCAGGGGAACGAAATAATATTCAATATCAATCATTGGCGTTATTTCAGCGATGAAATTCAATTTGGAATGAGGGTAAATTTTCCCGGACATAGAGGCGTTATCGATACCTTGACCGATACTTTTGTTTATGAACTTGTCGATGAAGTGCGCCATGAAACGCCTGATTTGATCATCGATGAAATGGTTGAAATATATATCGGCAATTATAATTATCGAAGAATGAATGCGGAAATTCATTTTGAGCCTGATTTGCTCGAGCGTTTAGCGCCACTATGGTTGTGGTTTCCACATGATGATACGAATGCTGTGGCTGAACTTCATGGAGAATATTACAGCTATCTGAATCCAGGCGAGTATGTCGATCGGACAGACACTTTAGAAATCGTTGTAGGAAATGTAAATGGTCATGATGGATTTTATATTCATGTTCCCTGGCTGGCAAATCAAAATTTCATGGATGTTAGGCAATATTGGCGTTGGATAGATCCCGATTTAACGGTTCGGACGCAGAGTCGAGTTGAACGAGAGCCGACAGCGCGATTTATTTTAGTTACAGCTCCCTTAGAACCTTCCCAAGTCAGGTTCATAATTCCGGATAGATTTGTTTTCACACGGTGGGAAAGTCCGTTTGAATGTTCTTGTATCAGGGAATTGCAAGATCACAATATGCTTATATTTTACGGTTTATGCCCGGAAACCGGCATTTCACAAGTCTGGTGGGACGATGCGCGGACTATAAAATTTGAACGGGAGTATCCGTTTCAGTTTGATCTGCAGTCCATTTTCCCGAATCCTTTCAACGATAAGACTAAGATCAGCTTTTCGATTCCACAACGGGAACAGGTTGCATTGAGCATTATCGATCTTAGAGGCAATCGGGCGCATGTATTGCTGGAAAAAGAAATGGCGCCGGGGATTCATACAATTCCTTTCAAGGGCGAGGGTCTTTCAAACGGCGTATATTTCGTCTTGCTTGAAAATTCGGATTCGCGGTTGGCGCGGAAGTTGACGCTTATTCGGTAATGACGGGTTGAGAATCACTTTAAATCCATACACTTAACGTCGATCAACCTCTGCCCCAACACATCCACAGCCGCATTGGACGCTTCGAGCGGCAGATATCCGAGCAGCGGTTTATATTTGCCGTCTTAGGGCTTCATTTTGATAAAGAGAATCTCACCTGCAATCGGTTTGAAACTTTCGATCTGAATCTTGATCGGACCGCACACTTTACCTTTGACAAGTTCTTGAGATGCTGTTGTACAATCAACCTCGCCAAAGATGCAAAGGTCGCCCGGTCGATCCTGCTCATCCTTGCAAAATATTAGTCTCAAAGCCCGATTCTAATCTACTGGCGCAGTATCTTTCACCCGGCTTTTTTTTGCATTATTAACTTTTTCCGATACCTTTATTAAAGAGCGGAGGGCTTCGTTGACGGCTAAGGAGTCTCGAAACACTTCATATACATCCGCATCAAGCAAAACGACATTTTTACCTTCCTTACGGATTCGATCAGCATATTTTCCACGTACCGCCTGGTTCATATCGAAGTCATATTCGGGACGCAGAGTATCTTCGTCGTTGAATTTTGTTTTAGGATTCATACTTCTTTATTTCTCGTTTGGTTGCCTTTCTTGCACTGATTATGCGAATGGCGTCTCCCCTTTCGCCGAAACTTACAACTAAGATCCTGCCTCTATTAGACATCCCTAAAGCCAGCCATCTTTCCTCTTCAATGGAATGATCCGCGTCCGGTAGAATGGCGGACAGATTATCTTCAAAGACAGTTTGCGCTTCCAGGAAGGTCACGCGGTGTTTTCTGGAATTTAGTTTTGCCTTATTGGGATCCCATTCAAATCGCAACTATCGCCTCGCCATTATGTTACAAAACCGCGAAGAGCCTGAGCCAGCTTAAGACTCAGGCTCTTCGCCTGAAGGAAAACCCCGGAAGCGACCTACTCTCCCACACAGTTACCCATGCAGTACCATCGGCGCTGAGCGGCTTAACTTCTCTGTTCGGAATGGGAAGAGGTGGAACCCGCTCGCTGTGACCTCCGAGGAAACTCGCTGCATTAAGAAAGCAATAATCTTAATGTATATTTTAAAAGAACTTTTACGTTCACGCGCGCCGGCGCGGGAACATGTAAAATTACACAATTACACAATTACAAAATTACATAACCACAATATTTTAAAAAGGCGGCAACCAGCCCCGATGCGCTGGGGGGGAAGACGCAGTCGAAGCCAGCGCCGCGACATTTTTTGCGTTATATTGAGAAAAGAGCTTTTGGTCATCCGCCATAGTTAAAATTTCGGCCAAGTCGTTCGACCTATTAGTATCACTCGGCTGAATACGTTGCCGCACTTACACCTGTGACCTATCGACCTCGTCGTCTTCGAGGGGTCTCATGGGAATCTTATTCTTGGAGGCGGTTTCGCGCTTAGATGCTTTCAGCGCTTATCCGTTCCGAACGTAGCTACTCGGCAATGCGACTGGCGTCACAACCGATACACTAGAGGTTCGTCCACACCGGTCCTCTCGTACTAAGCACAGATCTCCTCAAGATTCCTTCGCCCACAGAGGATAGGGACCGAACTGTC
>CAZWOY010000308.1:0-5405 GCA_964635255.1 uncultured bacterium | reverse complement strand
GACCAAACCGTTCCTAAATAATCACTCGACGTGAACGTCGATTTCCGGCGAAACATAATGCGCATGATCACCATGCATTATGCTGAATGAAGCGTTAGTTGCGCCGGCTTGCAATCCCTTAAGCATGAATTTCCAAATATTCGCATTGTCGGGAATTTCCTCGCCAATCTTTACTTCTACCAAACCTGGATCGTCGATTGTAATTCCTAAACTATGATCTGTTTCCGGTTGAAATTCGACGTCGTGTTCATCATAGAAAAATGCTTCGAAAGGTTCGCTTGTCGAATTGACGGTTAAATCGAAATGACCGGTAACAGTGTTGGATGCGTCGGCTTCGATAATGACGCTTTCATTTAGTTTAATTCGCATTCCAACCGGGGCTCCGTGAGCTCCCTCGGAATGCTCGACATGAACCGGCAGGCGCGGTGAAAGATAGCCGTAATGATCTTCATGATCGACGCGGACTCTTATCCAAGTCTCGCCTTCCATTATTCCTTTCAAATGAAAAGACCAATCATGGTCGATCCATTCGATCACATCGCCGTTGCCGACTACTATAAACAGCGAGTGGATTTCGTCGCCGGCGGGATTAAACCATTCGCCTTCATGGCTGTAAAATCGGGTTTCGATAATTTCGGTCGTATCGCCCTCGTGAACGTGGATTTCGCCTTCAACATCCGCTGAATCGGATGTTGTGATCGTCATGAGCGTATCGCTCCCGCTGATCAACATGCAGCCTACGGCTTCAAAATGTTCCGATCCATTAGTATCGACCGGATTATCGTCTTCTTCGCTGCACCCAATCCCAAGTAAAGCCAGCGACCCGATAAGAAGAACGGAGAGAGTTATCCTCAGTATTGAAATCAATATTTCCTCCTGAAATGTTTTTAAAATCGCAAAAATAGAAAGTTTGACAGACGTTTTTGTCAATCGAGATAATGTCGAACAAGAGTGTTCGAACTACTTTGGGTTCGAAAGCAGGCAGAGACGCCTGCGCTACCAAAGAATAATGGAATTCTAAAAAGACTTAGGCAAACATTGCAGGAGGCGCGCGCGAAGGATTTTGCGGCTGTTCGCGAGATAGAATCAGGTTTTCCGATTCGACGTTAAGTTTATAATAGGAAAAGTAAAGCTTTGAAGCAATAGGTTCATCGCTATCGAAAACGGAGTGAAAAACAAAAAAGAACTTACAGATCGGACAACGGCTGCAGGATTCCTCATCCAGCCCATGATGATGGTGTAAATGCGAGACGAGCGGCAGCAGCGCAAGCAGTGAAACTATAACTGTGCTCGTAATGCAAATTATTTTAACTCGCCGGTTCAAATGTCCCCGATTTTTACCTGCATGAATCGAAATGGTATTAATAAGTAATACGGCAATGGAGTGAATAGCAATAGAATAGAAATTTTGGGAAATTAATTTGGAAAAAATTGATATTTTGGTACAGTTGCGTGTTATTGATCAACGTGAAAAAAGCCAAATTGTGAATGACAAAGTGAGGGTTTTTACACATGAGTCTTTATTATAAACTTACAACCCCAAATCCGCGAATATTCGTTGCATCCGCTTCATTCGATATCCTATTCAAAACCTGTCCATAAAAACAACCCCATCTACCGTAGCATTACATTAACACGGTTTTATTTCAAAAAATATTGCTTTATTTTACGACAAAGATCATTTTGCATAAAGAGATTCAAGATCATGGCGCTGACAAAAAACGAAGACTTTGAAAATATTCAAGCCTTAACAGCCCTTATGTCCGAACGCATCCTGATCGTCGATGGGGCGACCGGGACGGCATTGGAAAGGCTTAATCCGACCGCGGAAGATTTCGGAGGCGAGGAATTTTACGGCTGTAACGAAATGCTGAACGAACACGCTCCGCATATCGTGATGCAGGTTCATAAAAGCTACATCGACGCCGGCGCGGACATTATCGAGACCAACAGTTTCAACGGCTCGCAGGTCGTTTTAGCCGAATACGGCGTCGCGGAGAAATCCCGCGAATTAGCTCGCAAGTCGGCTCAGCATGCCCAAAAAGCCGCCATCGAATACGCCGGAGACCGGAAAGTCCGGGTCATGGGTTCGATGGGTCCGGGAACGAAAACGATTGCGGTCACCGGCGGCATTGCCTTCGACGAAGTTTTCGCCGTTTATAAAGATTATGCGCTGGGGCTGCTGGAAGGCGGCGTAGATCTACTGCTGCTTGAAACTGTTCAGGATACGCTTAATCTAAAAGCAGCCTATCTGGGCGTTAAGGAAGCGCTGAAAGAATTAGACCGCGCCGCGCCGATTGCACTGTCGGTAACAATCGAAATGGGCGGGACGATGTTAGCCGGGCAGAACATCGAAGCTCTCTATCACACGGTCGCGAATTTCGATCTGTTCTCCATCGGCTTGAACTGCGCCACTGGACCGGCGATGATGAGCGATCACCTGCGCACGCTGGCAAACCTGTCCCGCTTCCCGGTCTCCGTTTGGCCCAACGCCGGGCTGCCCGATCACGACGGCAATTACAGCGAAGGACCGGACGTGTTTCGCAAAGTCATCGGCAGATTCGCCGCAGAAGGGTTTCTTAACTTAGCCGGAGGCTGCTGCGGAACGACGGCGGCGCATATAAAAGCCTTGAGAGAGGTTACAACCGGCGTCAAGCCGCGCGTTCCCAAATCGAACGGATTCTATCCGTCCTTAGCCGGCTCGGAACCGATGGTCGTCGAAGCGGACAACCGCCCGGTCTTCGTCGGCGAGCGCACCAACACCATCGGCAGCCGCAAGTTTAAACGCCTCATCGGCGAAGGCAAATGGGACGAGGCGGCTGAAATCGGCAGGAAACAGGTGCGAAAAAGCGCGATGGTTCTCGATCTCTGCGCGGCAGATCCCGACCGCGACGAGGCGGAAGATTTCCTGGGCGTGCTCAAGCCGCTGCTGCGCAAAGTCCGCGTTCCAATTTTAATCGATACGACCGATATTGAAGTTGTCGAGCTTGCATTCAAGAATATTGGCGGCAAACCGGCGGTTAATTCGGTGAACCTGGAGGACGGCGGGGAGCGTTTGAGAAAAGCAGCCGCAATGGCGGTTAAATACGGCGCATCATTGATCTGCGGCTTAATCGACGACGATCCTGAGCAGGGAATGGCGGTAACCGTCGAGCGCAAACTTGAAATCGCTGAAAAAACGTACCGAATCCTTAAAGATGATTTTGATTTTCCCGATGGAGATATAATCTTCGATCCGCTGGTTTTTCCCGCAGGAACCGGCGATCCGAATTATTTAGGTTCGGCGGAAGCGACTATCGAAGGCGTTAAGCAGGTTAAGAAACATTATCCGAACTGCCTGACCGTATTGGGCATTTCCAACGTTTCGTTCGGTCTGCCTCCCGCCGGGCGCGAAGCGCTTAATTCGGTTTTTCTGTACCTATGCTCCAAAGCCGGTCTCGACATGGCAATCGTCAACACGCAGCGTTTGATGCGCTATCCGTCCATCCCCGACGATGACAAAGCTTTAGCTGAAAAGCTGCTGATGAAAGGCGACAAAGACACAATCACCGAGTTTACCGCCAGGTTCAGGGACGTCAAGATCAAATCCTCAGCCGACGACTGGGCGGGGCTTTCGACGGAGGATAAAGCCGCCCGGGCGGTTGTCGAAGCGCAGCATGAAGGGTTGGAAAAGAACCTGAAGGAACTGCTGAGCCGGATGGAGCCGCTGGAGGTCATAAACGGACCGCTGATGACCGGCATGGACGAGGTTGGCAAATTATTCGGCGAAAACAAGCTGATCGTCGCCGAGGTGCTTGAATCCGCCGAGGTGATGAAGAAGGCGGTCGATGTGGTTAAACCTTATTTCCCTCCGGGCGCATCCGAAAAAGTAAAGGGTAAAATGATCTTAGCCACGGTCAAGGGCGACGTCCACGACATTGGCAAAAACCTCGTCGATATGATTATGTCCAACAACGGCTTTGAAATCATCAATTTAGGCATTAAGATTGCGCCGGAGACGCTTATAAACGCGGTTAAGGAATATGATCCCGATATGATCGGTTTATCGGGATTGTTAGTGCGCAGCGCGCAGCAGATGGTAGCTACGGCGGAGGACTTGACCGCCGCGGGAATCGAGCTGCCGCTGATGGTCGGCGGAGCGGCACTGACTAAGAAATTCACCCTCAACCGGATCGCGCCTGCATATAAGGGACCGGTTTTTTATGCGTCTGAAGCTATGGAAGGTTTGAACCTGGGCAACATTATCATCGATAAAAACCGCTATCCGGCTCTGGTAAAGGAGTGGAAGGAAATGGCGGAGAAAACGGACGAGAAACCGAAGAAGAAGCCTCAGCCGGAAAAAAGGACTGATACCGCTGTTAAGACGGATTTTGGGTGGATAGAAACGGACGTCCCTCAGCCGCCGGATTTGAAGGAGCATATTCTTAAAAACATCCCCATCGACACGGTTTGGGGCTACATATCCCTGCAGATGCTGTACGGCAAGCATCTGGGCGTCCGCAAATTCAAGCAGCGGCTGAAGGATCCCAATGATGAAAAGATGCTGGATTTAAAGGATCGCGTCGATAAGGTGATCGGTGAAGCGTCAAAGCTCGACGTTCTCGAACCCCGGGCAATTTACCGCTGGTTCAAGGCGATTCCGAAGGGCGAACAGATCATCGTTGAGAATCCCGATGGCGAACCTGCAGTCTTCAATTTCCCCCGCCAGAAAGCCCGCGACCGGTTGTGCGCCGTCGATTGGATCAGACCGGCGGACGAGGGCGGAGACCACGTGGGCGTGTTCGTTGCCACTTCCGGCGCCGATACCGGAGAATTAGCCAAACAGTGGCGCGACGAGGGGAAATATCTCGATTCGCTGATTTTGCAGTCCGTCGGAATCGAACTTGCCGAAGCCACAGCCGAATGGCTCCACCAGCGCATGCGCGCCGAGTGGGGAATTATGGACCCGCCCGGAGTCGATTGGGACTATCTATTCAAAACCAGATACCGCGGCATCCGCTTATCCTTCGGCTACCCCGCCTGCCCCGACCTCGAAGACCAGCGCGATCTGTTCCGCATCCTGAAACCGGAGCGCATCGGCGTATCGTTGACCGAAGGTTTAATGATGTTCCCGGAAGGTTCGGTGTCGGCGGTCGCGTTTCATCATCCGGATGGGCAGTATTATGCTGTATAGCGTTAAGTACGGCGGCGTTGGAGTACACGCTGAAGCCGCACGCTAAAGCGTGAACTCTAACAATAGTTTATCGACAGTAAGGTTGGAGTACACGCTTCAGCGTGAAGGAAGGTAAGATTCTCACGCACGCTAAAGCGTGTACTCCAGCGATAGTCCATGCACATCAATGTTGGAGTACACGCTTCAGCGTGAAGAAGGCGAGAGTCTCGCGCACGCTAAAGCGTGTACTCCA
>CAZWOY010000307.1:0-5421 GCA_964635255.1 uncultured bacterium | reverse complement strand
CAATCTGTCAGGCGAGGACGACTGACAGTCACTCGCAATCTGTCAGGCGAGGACGACTGACAGTCACTCGCAATCTGTCAGGCAAGGACGACTGACAGTCACTCGCAATCTGTCAGGCGAAGACGACTGACAGTCACTCGCAATCTGTCAGGCGAGGACGTCTGACAGTCACTCGCTACTCACTCAGTATTCTCGGAAAGTCCGAATTGCCCGAACAGCCAGATCAAACTAATCTACCGTTAAAAAACACTCCTTGTATAATAATTAGTATTGCTTTCCGACGCAAATCTGTTTATATTAAAAATGTGTGATTCAGAACACAATCCTCTTTTTCTGCTTTCCTTTTTGTGAAGGGGCAAGAACAGAGTTGTATAGGCAAAGAAGTCATTTTTCAGGCAAAGTAAACATGTATTTTGGAGGTTCACATGAACGCATCTCATTTTTTACTCATCCTCACTCTGCTTTTTTCCGGCGTTTTCGGTTTTCTCAATGCGGACGTCATCCATGTACCGGACGATGAAAGAACGGTTCAGGAAGCGGTTGAATTCGCTGAAGACGGAGACACCGTACTTGTGGCGCCAGACAGATATGCTGAGAATATCGTAATCGATAGCAAAAACATTGTCTTAGCCAGCCGGTTTATTTTCACAGGCGATCGCGCGGACGTCGATTCCACAATCTTGTGCCGTGAAGGCGAACAAGACCACAGCGTTCTTCGCATCTTAAACGTAGATAGCGTCCGCGTTGCCGGGTTTACAATCACCGGCGGCGCCGGCGACCGAATTTATGACGACGAACTGTGCGGCGGCGGCATAGCGATAGAGCGGGCAGAAGTTTTCTTAAAAGACCTCATCATTACTTAAAATCAAGCCAGAAACGGCGGCGGTATTTTCGCGTGGAATTCGACGGTTTCAATCGACGGCGTTAAATTATCTGATAATAGCGCTAATCGCGGCGGCGCGCCATACTCCACCGATTCTGACGTCGAATGTTTCAGATCAAGCATTGTATCGAATAACGCCTATTTTGGCGGTGGATTCTATTCCTGCGGAGTGCGAGATCTATACTTAAACCGCTGTCTCGTTTACGATAATGAATCCGAAGACGCTGGAGGCGGTTTCTTCTGTTTAAACGCCTTGAACATAAACGTCGAAAAGTGCACCATCATCGATAATAAAAATGAACGCGATTACGCCACGGCATTTTGCATTTCCCACGATACCGGACTTACGCTTCATAACAGCATTGTTTACTTCAATGCCGGACGCTCGATAGGAAAATCGGGATCTTGCTATCGAGATACCATCCGAGTGTCCTATTGCGATTTTATGGGCGGGCAGGATTCGATTTATATCGGCGCTTATCGCAACCGCATTCAATGGGGCGAAGGAAATTTGGATGAAGATCCATTATTTATGGGAGAAGGCGAGCGTGAGTTTTATCTGGATCTGGACAGCCCCTGCTTAAACGCCGGAGATCCGGATTCTCCGCAAGATCCGGACGGTTCGCGGATCGATATAGGCGTGTTTCCCTTATGTAATATCGGTTTAATCAGAGGAAAGGTGTACGAGTTAAGCACAAGAAAACCGATATCAGGCGCGGAAATTCGAACTTCATATGGCGATATCGCTCTTACCGATGAAGAGGGGCGCTGGAGTTTTCCTTTTTCATACGCCGGTGAATATTCTCTGACTGTGACGCATAAATTTTACAACCAAAGAACCTATCATGGTTTAAACCGGGAAGTTGGCGATACGCTGGACGTCGATTTAAGAATGCGGCAGGGCGAACTTGAGTTAGATAGACATGATCTGACTATAGGCGCCGAACCGGGAGGAACCGGTCGGAGCCAACTTATAATTAGAAATGTCGGAAACGGACGAATGCATTGGTCTGCCCATACGCAAACAGAGGGTGAACTCGCCGGATTTGAGCCCTGGTCGAATCGCGGGTCGATTCCGGCAGCGGACATTACCGGAGATTACTCCCTGCATGGCGTCGTTTTTACAGGCGAATACTATGTTATTGCAGGCTCCTTGCCAACAGACAGAAACCGGAACCGCGAAATGGTATATATATTAAACCGCGATTTAGAAATGGTGCGCCGTTTTATACAGCCTGGCGAAGGGATCTTAGGTTTCCGGGATTTGGCTTGGGACGGCGAACTGGTTTGGGGATCCGGTGAAAGAAGAGTGTTCGGATTCGATCTGGAAGGAAACGTAATCTATGAATGGGAAGGTCCATTTCACAACAACAGGCATTTAGCCTGGGACTGTGACCGGGAAATCCTTTGGATCGCAACCAACGATGAGGATTATATCGCCGGTTTTAAACGAGACGGCTGCGAAATTGATAGAATTCAGCCGGCGCCGGTCGTCAGCGCCTACGGATTGGGATATCATCGAAATGAAAAAAACAGGAATTCACTGCATCTTTTTCACCGCATCGATGACGATCGCAATGCTATAACTTCGATTAATCCGGATTCTCCGAATCGGGATTACAGCATAAGAAGTTTTGATTTTGACTTCAGACCTGAAGGATTATTCTTCACCGGTGAATACGATCCTCGTTCTATTTCTGCGATGTTTATCAGTAAATCTCAAGATGACATAATACAAATATGGCATATCGAGAGTTTACCGAGCTGGTTAAGCGTCGAGCCTCGCAATGGAATTATCGGCGCCGGTCAAGAACAGGAAGTATCAGTCGTTGTCGATGCGCGAGCCTTAGATTGCGGCGAATTCGGCGGAATAATTTCTTTTGAATGTGAAAATCAGGCGAACATATCGTTTGTGAATGTAGCGGCAAATGTACGCCTCAACAGCGCGGGAGATATTTCAGGCAACCTTGTCGATTTCAAGCTGAACTCCATCCGCCCCAATCCATTTAATTCCACAACCAGAATAGAATTCCAACTGCCGGCGGCAAAAGAGGTTTCGTTGGAAATTTACGATTGTTCCGGTAGATTAGTGGATGTGATTGCCAACGGCAGATTCGATGCCGGAACTAATTCAGTGTCCTGGAACGCAACCGGTCATCCCGCCGGTCTATATTTTTGCAAATTGAGCGCCGGTTCATTCATGGAAACTCGCAGGGTCATTCTCATGAATTGAGTCTTTCAGCTTACCGGATTTCATCGGCGCTTCCCTTCGGATAGAAAGATAGCTGAGTGCGCGCTTTAACCGTATATTAAGCGCTATAGCGCGCACTCGGAATTTAAATCACAATATGCAAGTTTCTCACTTTACTCGCTTTTCTCCCACAACTCCGTTTTATACTTTCTATCAGGGTTGAAAATGAACCGCAGCAATTATATATTTATAAGTTTATAAACAGATTTATCAGACTGCATGGAGAGGTGCCGGAGTGGTCGAACGGGGCGGTCTCGAAAACCGTTGTAGGCTCTGCCTACCGTGGGTTCGAATCCCACCCTCTCCGCTTTTAACATCCTTTTAAACCAGGAATTATTCAATCCGGTTCTCAGGCGCTGCGGGACTTGAAAAAGTAGGTCGAACACTCTTGTTCGACATTAACCTGAGGACTATCATTCCAGATTTTGCCTAAAAGCAGTCCATTCAGGCGAAAGCTGGAATGATTGCTTACTGAAAGTTATTTTCCAGAAAATACCAAAAAACAGGATTCGCCAAACGAGTTAATATCGGCGTCATTCTTCAAAATTTTCCTGATTTACACTGTCCTGATTGTTCTTCCGATTAAACTTATACTCCCAAGCCGCTTTTACGAATTCTCTAAAAAGAGGATGAGGCTTTGTGAACCGGCTCTTAAATTCCGGATGGAACTGGCAGCCTACAAACCACGGATGGTTGGGGAGTTCGACCATCTCTACCAGCTTATGGTCAGGGGATAAGCCGCCGAATATCATACCGGCTTTATTGAAACGGTTGCGATACTTGTTGTTA
Organism: uncultured bacterium; assembly: GCA_964635255.1. Classification (GTDB taxonomy): domain Bacteria; phylum Electryoneota; class AABM5-125-24; order Hatepunaeales; family Hatepunaeaceae; genus CAZWOY01. The sequence continues at coordinate 1,498 of CAZWOY010000307.1, read as the reverse complement.
AATTCGTATCGGTGGCGATGGCGTTCGCTGATTAACTCTCTGCCATAGATATCATAGGCTTTCGACCCCGGTTGAATATGGCATGGCTGCGCTCCCAGACGCATAGTCGCGCCTTTGTCAACAATTTTTTTCTGTTCGGGAAGCAGGTCGATTACCGGGAAGCGCGTTTTTTCGTTAAACTCGCTTGAGTTGGCATTTTTCAATCCGATTATGTTGCGCGCAAATTCGATCACGGCGCATTGCATTCCAAGACAGATGCCAAAGAACGGAATATTCCTCTCTCTAACAAATTTGACAGCCTCAACCTTGCCTTCGATTCCCCTGTCTCCAAATCCACCCGGAATCAATAATCCTGAGACGCCTTCCATATATTCCGTAACATTCCTCATATTTACGTCTTCCGAACCGATCCATCTTAGATTCACTTTCACGCCATTTTCGGTTCCGGCATGATCGAAGGATTCGATTATACTCTTGTATGCATCCAGCAGGCTGGTATATTTTCCACAGATAGCAATTTCGATTTGGTTTTTTGATTCTTTCATTTTTTGCAGCGTCTGGTTCCATACCGTCAGGTTCGGTTCCTCTTCGGCGCGAATCCTGAATCTGCGCAAAATATAGTTGCTGAAACCTTGTTCATAAAATTTCAGCGGCACTTCGTAAATGCTTTCAACATCGACAGATTCGATCACAGCATTTGCAGGCACCGAACAAAACAAGGCTATTTTCTTTTTTATATTTGCTGTTAAACGATGAGCCTGGGTCCGGCAGATTAAGATATCGGGTTGAATGCCGATTTCGCGAAGGGCTTTTACGGAGTGCTGGGTCGGCTTGGTTTTAATCTCTCCGGACGCCTTCATAAACGGAATAAGCGTAAGGTGAATAAACGCACAGCGGCGCGGTCCCAACTCCAAACCAAGCTGCCTTATCGCTTCTAAAAAGGGCAAACCTTCGATGTCTCCAACCGTGCCGCCGATTTCAAACATTGCCACGTCGTAGTTTTCATCGCCGTCTTCCGCCACCTCCTGTATGCGTCTTTTTATCTCATCGGTAATGTGCGGAATAACCTGAATCGTAGAACCAAGATATTTTCCTTCCCGTTCTGCGGAAATAACATGGTTGTAAATCTGGCCAGTGGTAGCGTTGTTATCCTTCGACATCGATATATCGAGGAAACGCTCATAATGTCCCAGATCGAGATCCGTTTCTGCGCCATCATCCGTTACATAGACTTCGCCATGCTGATACGGATTCATCGTTCCCGGATCTACGTTGATGTAGGGATCCAATTTCATAATGGTAACCTTCAAACCGCGCGCCTTCAGCAACATCCCAAGCGACGCCGCGGCGATGCCCTTGCCTAAAGAGGATACCACTCCGCCGGTGAAAAATACATACCTTGTTTTAGATTTCATCTTTTTACCTGTTAAAGTTTCGGTTCTGTATATTACTGGGAAAATAGACCGCTTAATCTCCCCCCTTCTATCTGAAGGGGGGA
>CAZWOY010000306.1:0-5427 GCA_964635255.1 uncultured bacterium | reverse complement strand
GGGAACGAGTTGGTAATTTGTTCACTATTTATTGCACATGGCAATAGAAGAACAAACTGTTTAATTCACAAGTGAAATGGAAGTAAAAAAATACATCATCTGGGATTTCTACGGAACGCTCGGCTATCGCGATGGGGGGTGGAAAACGGCTCTGTATGAAACGCTGACGGAATTCGATCCGGGGGTGGAATTAAACCCGAACAAGTTTGTGCGGTATCTGATAAATGGTTTTCCATGGCACAATCCTGAGAAGCATCATGGCGAGAGAAACCCTGAGGAATGGTGGTCAAGGCTGAATCCGACGTTAGTGAATGCGCTCCGTCAGGGCGCGAAACTCGATGTTAAAACCGCGGAAAAGCTGAGCCAACGCGTGCGACCGGTGTATCTGAATCCTGAAAAATGGGTGGTTTTCGACGATTCGATTCCAAATTTGAGAAAATTGAAAGACAACGGCTGGAATCAGGTCATATTGACCAATCAGGTTCCGGATTTCGATGAAATAATCGATTATCTCGGTTTAGGAGGATTCTTCGATAAAATTTACACTTCCGCCCGGATCGGCTGGGAGAAGCCGCATCCGATGACATACAATGCAGTCTTAAACGATATAGGCTCGCGCACAAAAACCTGGATGATCGGCGACAGCGTCGAAAGCGACTGCCTTGGCCCCGAACGATCCGGCATACCGGCGATTTTGGTCAGGAAACCCAATGAGAAAGCTGAGCGATATGCTGAGACGCTGGATGATATTCATAAGTATCTGGATAATGAAACCGTGGCGAATCCGTTTCATGAGGCGAAATAGGGCATTGCCATGTGCAATAAATAGTGAACAAATTACCAACTCGTTCCCAATTATTAATAAGCGCATAAAATAGTTTTATCTTTTAGGAGATCAGTTGTTTTGCTAACATTAGCGCAATACCGGCATTGTCAAGATGTTAGCAGATTGCTTAGTCTGCTAAAGGCAGACTCGCAATGACGCTTTTTTCTGCACGTAGTAATACCAACTCGTTCCCACGCTCCTGCGTGGGAACGAGTTAGATTGAGACTACCTGTTCATTTCTACCGCGATCTCATCAAATTCGCCAATCTCGAGACTTTCTTTTTCAGCGCTCAATTTTTCGACAAAGTATTCATGCAATTCCGTATATCCTCGCGATTCTAACATTTCGAAGAAAATATCCAGACTGATCGATTCCGGAGGATAGTCTAAGCCAATTTTCGATAATTCCAGCAAATTCTGCATCGATTCTCTAATTTCGTCGATTTCGATATTTCTTTCAAATTTTTCATAGAAATCGGCGATTTCTTTTTCGATGGTTTTAAAATCGTATTCGTCATTCTCAAACTGATCGATTCTATCCTTAAGAGCGGTGAATCTTTCTTCTAAAAGACCCTGCAAAAGCATTGTATCGAGGAGAGAGCTCAGTTTCGCAGCGCTGTGACCGGAATTTATTAAAAGAAAACGCGCCACTGTCGGGATCGGATTGATTAATCGGGATAATTGGAAAATAAATCCTTCCCAGAGCAGGTCGTTAAACTCATCCAACGTGATTTTCCAGTTGTCCAGCTTTTCGCGCGCTTTATCCAATGCTTTCCTGGATAATTTATGTTCAACTTCAGCTCGCAATTCGTCATCGGATTCGATTTGGGTAATTAGATCCCAAAGAAAATTGAATAATGCATAGTTCTTTATGGTAAGATGCATTCCTTTAATGGGCGTGTATTTTAACAGAACAACGTCGGTTGAGGGAAAATGGCGCATCGAATAATCGACCCATCGATCAGCGTCTAAATCTTCAAAGTTTAAAACATCCGGTCGATCCTCTGGAACAGCCTCGGCTTCTTCAACTTCCGGTTCCGCGGTCATTGTTTCGCTTAGTTCAACTGTCTGTTTCTCGATTTCTTTTTCAGTTTCTTTTGCGACCTTTAGCGCGATTAGATTTAAAACATCCGGCAGAGGTTCAGGGATGTTCGCTTCGACCGCTTCACTAGACTCTTTGATTTCAATTTCCGGATTCTCCCATTCGATGACTTTTTCAATAGCTTTTATTCCCTTGCTCTTTCTATATGAAGCATTAACCGGATTGCCATCCCGGAAATGGAGTTCAGCTTTTTTCGAATCTGATTTGAAGGTTATATGCGACCTGGGATAATTGCGCGAAGCAAACTCGATGAACTCGAGCATATCCAGCGTTTCGGGGAGTATTTCGCGGATTTTCTTGACTAACTTGGTCATACCATAGGACTTTTTCAGGACATGCACGAAATCGAACTCGGCAGTTTTGTCGCGCAGGTACTCCTCGTCCTGTATCGGTACGATGATGACCTTGGATTTCGGATGGAATTTTTTGACCCAAAGCAGCGATTCTAATCCAAGTTTTTTAAGCGAATTAGAATCTATGACGATAATCCGCAGATTTTTTTCATTCTTTAATATGGAAATCAGGTCGAACGGCTCATGGGAGATCAGAGTCGTAAACTCATTTTCATAAGGGACGCAATAGCTGAATATCATGTCGGCGACAGGTCTTCGCTCATCGATAATCAGCGCCTTCAAATTCCGTTTTAACATTTTGTATTCCCGATTTTTCCCGGTTTGACCTAAACTTGTAAATAGACCAAAGTCAAAAAACAAATCCTGTTCTCTAAAACAACATCGCAAGGATTTGTTCAATTAATTGTAACTATTGTTAGCTTTATGCTGCTTTAAGTTATTTCGCGGCAGTGTTTACAAAAGATTTTGCTAAACCATCTTGGAAATTTCAGCGGCGGCTTTTTTTACACTGTATCTTATATGTCCGAGGTTTGAACCGGAAGCGGCTGTTACCGCTAAAATTGCATCCTCGCTGAGAAGACTGATAATGACTAAACCATCGAGGTATTCGATCATGCCCTGGCGCAGATCGCCGAGATTTAGTTCTTTGCCGATGGCTTTATTTACGCCGATGCCGGTGGAAATTACCGCGCCGACGCCTTCTGAATCGACGTCGCCGGTGGTAGCCGCTTCCAGAACAAAGCCGTCGTGACTTACTACGATAGCCGAATCGACGCCCTCGATGTCTGTCAGATCGGTTAAGAGCCTTTTCATTTCTGCCATAAATTTCTCCTGAATTGGGTTGTATGAAAATTGACTTTCTTAGTTGGGGAAACGTTTAAAATGTTGTTTCCAGTAAAAATGAAAATCTATCTCGAAAATGTTTTGAGCAACTGTGCGTTTTAAACGGTCTTGGACGCTAAATGTCGAAAAACTGCTTGGGCGTCAGTCGTCCTCGCCTGACGCCGTAAAATTTACTCAAACATTTTTTCTAAATAATCCTTTGTGAAACTCCTGAACTCGGAAATGTCGATCAGATCATTTTCTGGTTCTAATTCCGGTTGAATTTCCGTTTTCATTGGCTGTTCCGGTTCCGGTTCAGTTTCTACTTCAGTCACTACTTCCGGTTGAAGCGTCGCTTCCGGCTCAAGCTCCGGTTCTGTTTCCGGTTCTTCGATCTGAGCCGGTTTAAACTCTATCAAACCTAATAAAACTTCCACAACTTTCTGGCTTTCTATGCGAACATATCCGGTTTTTCCGAACTCGCCATAAACAACTAAAAGCAATGCTTTTTGAGGAATTATTGAAATATTGAGATTTTGTCTTGAGCCCTCCTGAATTAACGCACTCGTCTGGCTTTCACCGAACATTTCAGCCAGATGGCTCGAGACGGTAATTAACTCATCGATATGTTCCGCAAGGTCGTCGTAATCCACCATAAATGGATCGCCAGCCTGTGCGATCAAGCTTCCATCCGTTGCGAGCAGATAACACGATTTCGAGCCGGTGGCTGCGATGAATTCTTCAAGGATGGTTTGAATATTGCCGGATGTATAGCGCATAGTTCAAGGATCGTCTGTTTAAAATTTAATCTTATCTTGCTGAAACCCTTACCAAACACAATAAAAGCAATATTTTAATTAAATACAACTGTTCAATGCCGGAAATTGCATTTTTGTTTTTCTTGTGTATATAAAGATTTATCTGTTAAAAGTCAATAAGCTTTTTCGCGGATGGAAAAGTAGGAGCGCAGCCATAAGGCAAATATCGCTCGGTCATGCCTTCCAGACTGTCTGAGAATGTTGAGTGAGCGCCGGTCAGGCGTCCTCGCCTGACCGATCGTAAATACTATGTGCATTAAATAGTGTCCATACTCCTTGATGCATATAAACCTAAACTCGTTCCCACGCTCCTGCGTGGGAACGAGCTGCTGATTTGTACGCTATTTATTGCACATGGTTATAATTCAAGGCGCATTTAATAGGTCGATGACCGGCATTCCTTTTAAATGACGGAATCAACGAAATTCATTTGGAATTTGGAGTTTTAAGCTCAGGGTATTATATTGTAAAATTGAGTGCGCCACTCGAGGAGAAAGCGGGTAGTTTTTTAAGGAGTTCTTCATGATTGATATACCACAAAACTGGTTAGAACAAGCAAAATACGATCTTGACACAACTGAAGCTATGTATAAAAGCGGTCGTTGGTTGTATGTGATCTTCATGAGCCAACAAGCTATTTAAAAAGTCCTAAAAGCAATAATAGCCAGAGAAACTAAAGAAATGCCCCCACGGCTCCATTCATTAAAAACTTTAGGCGATAGAGCATCAATTTCATTTTCAAATGAACAAATCATTTTTCTTCGATAATTAACAGAGTATTATATTAAAACAAGATATCCTGATAAGTTAGAAAAACTATCCAAAGACCTCAACAAGACTAAAGTCGATAAGATATATTTTGAAACCAAGGAGATGTACAATTGGCTGTTGAATTATATTTAAACGACATTAAAGACCGTCTTCATAGTGTACTTAGATATGTTAATGAAGAGGTTCGTTTGATAGAGGCTTATTTATTCGGTTCACAGATAACCGGCGAAGCCGATGAGTGGAGCGATATCGATATAGCGGTTTTCTGTCAAGGAATAGAAGATTGGAAAATTCAAAAAGAAGTTGAAGTTTCAATTGAAATAATGTCTCAGTTTGGTGACGACATCGACGTCCACTTCTTTCCCATATCAGAACTCGAAAACCCCTCGCCGGCGAGTTTCGCTCAGTATATTATCAAGCATGGACTCAGGTTGGACTTCTAAAATGAGGTATGCTTCTAAATTGGTTTAAAAATCCTATATGAGTCTGTAATTTGCTTTTCTCAAATCAAAGGAAGTCTTAAATATTCCCGTGCAACGATAGTATAAATAATTACTATGAGAACAGATATTAAATTACCTACTAAAAAATAATTATTTGTTATGTTTGAATCTTTTTCATGGCTCAATCTCGTTCCCAATTTCATTGTTCCGAATAATATCAAAACCTGTGGAAATCCGTGTACTAATCCTATGTATAACAATAATCTTTCAAGGATGCCTTTATAGGATTCTT
>CAZWOY010000305.1:0-5443 GCA_964635255.1 uncultured bacterium | reverse complement strand
CAAGACGTTAGGAGATTGCTTCGTCTGCTAAAGGCAGACTCGCAATGACACTTTTTACTGCACTTAGTAATACATCAAATCCTGTGATTCTAAGCGTTCCCCAGTTGATTCCGGCGAGTTTCTTGCATTTAATTTCGTTTTATAATATTTTTCAGTTTTGTTGGAAAAATTAAGAGACCTGTAAAATTCCTTGCAAACGTCACTGTACACATTTTCGCCGTTCAGTAATTTCATTCAAGGCGATTCGTTCCTTCATAAGCTTGATCCGCGGACTAAGATTGTTGGGTTAATCGCCGTCCTGTCCGGCGTGATCTTTGTGAATGAATGGATTAAACTCATACCATTAGTTTTGCTGGTAATTATCGTAAATGTCGCAGCTAAGTTTAATCTAAAACAGATCCTTGCGAATATTTTTTCCTTTTGGTTGTTTTTGCTTATCGTGATTGTGCTTCATGGTTTTTTGTCGAGAGAAAACGTCTTAATTAACTTGCCTTTTGGATTGGGAATTTCTCTAACCGGCGTGAAATATGGTCTGTTTTATTCCATTAAAATAATCCTCATCCTCGGCGTCGTTTCGCCTGTGCTGCGAACGACGCACCAGTCAGACTGGGTAAACGGAATATCGGGATTTATTCCCCGCCCGAATAATTCTCGCTCCCGGCGGGGAAAGATCGCCAAGAAACTTAACCATCTGGCTTTTACACTCGGATTGTCATTCCGCTTCCTGCCGCTTCTGATGGAGGAAAGCGAACGAATTTACGCTGCGCAGATCGGTCGAGGTTTGGAAATAAAAGGGGGACTCGCCAGTAAGACAAAATTCCTGATTCCGGTAATTCTTCCCTTGATCTCGAGCAGTCTAAGAAAAGCGGAGCTGATACAGACTTCGATGTCCATCCGTGGATTGAATCTGGATAGACGCCGGACAAATATAGATCCACTCGCGTTTCAAAGAATGGACTTCGTCGCTGCAGCTGTTATGGCAGTCTGTATGGTTCTCATAGTATTATTATGACGAATATAATGCAAGACGTAAATTTACAACGATTTAAACTCACTATTGAATACGACGGAACCGATTTTTGCGGCTGGCAGTTCCAGCCGGATTTACGAACTGTTCAAGGCGAATTGGAGTCCGCTTTGGAAAAGCTCTATCAGCGCCGAACACCTGTCGCCGGATCTGGCCGCACAGACGCCGGGGTTCATGCACAAGCGCAAATTGCGCACTTTGACGTTCCGCGCAACAAATACCAGCCGGAGAAGATCAGAAATGCCATAAACGGTATGACCGGCTGCGACGTCTATGTGCATAAGATCGAAGAGGTTCCGGATTCCTTTCACGCCCGCTTCAGCGCAGTTAATCGCACTTATCGGTATTGCCTGTTGAGAAAGCCCGAACCTCTAAAACTTAGATATGCGCACTGTCCAAATTACTCATGGAATAACGATATAATAATCGACGCCTTAAATCTGATCGATGGCGCGCACAGCTTCAAATCATTCTGCAGGCAGAGACCGGATGAAATGCACTATGAATGTACTGTCTTAAACACAGAATGGATTGAAGACGCCTGTTTTTCAATCTTTTACATCACGGCAAATCGTTTTTTTCACCAGATGGTTCGAGGTTTGACCGGCGCTTTGTTGGATTTGGGCAGAGGTTATTATAAATTAAATGATTTAAGAAAACTAATCGAGCGTCCACAGAAAAATGCAGCGGTTCATTTCGTACCACCGAATGGATTGACTCTAATCGAAGTAAGTTACGATTAAGTGGGTTTTTTTTCGATTAGTTTTTCGGACGTCAAACACATTACTGAGGAGCTAAATGAAGTTTTTCATTGACACAGCTAATCTTGATGAGATTCGCGACGCCGCAGATATGGGCGTGTTAGACGGCGTAACGACAAATCCGTCTTTGGTCGCTAAGGAAAATATGTCATTTGATAAACTGTTAAAAGAGATTTGCGAGATTGTCGAAGGTCCTGTTTCTGCAGAAGTAACGGCTATCGAACACAAGCTTATGGTAGAGGAAGGTTTGCGCCTTGCGGAAATTGCAGATAATATTGCTGTTAAATTGCCATTGACAAGAGATGGATTGAAAGCATGCGTCGATTTGACAGAACAGGATGTTATGGTAAACATGACGCTCTGCTTTTCAGCGGCTCAGGGCGTCCTCGCAGCCAAAGCAGGCGCGTTTTTTATCAGTCCTTTCATCGGCAGGTTGGATGATATCAGCACAAACGGAATGAAGCTCGTCAAAGATCTGGTGGAAATTTACAACAATTACGGTTTTGATACCGAAGTGCTGGTCGCTTCGATCCGCCATCCTATGCACGTGATCGAAGCCGCGTTAGCCGGAGCGGACATTGCCACAATTCCTCATGCAGTTATCGATAAACTGCTGAAACATCCCTTAACCGATATCGGATTGGAGAAGTTTTTGGCGGATTGGGAAAAAACCGGACAATCAATTTAATTCAGATTGTGAAGACTGCTCTTTACTACATATTGGGACTTTTAATCGGAATAGGCTTAGCCGCCGGATTCTTTTACCTTACTCCCGTTTCCGTTAATGCATTATTAAACGATGAGTCCCAAACGCAATTTGCCGTCGATAATAATCTTCAGCAAATAAACCGGCAGATTTCCAACAGCCGGCACAACGCCATTACTACTGCCATAAAAGAAGTGTCTCCGGCGGTCGTCGGCATCAACGTTATACACATGCGCGAGTATGTTTACCGCAGTCCCTTTTACAACGATCCGTTCTTCAGGCATTTTTTTCCGGATCAGGTGTTAAAGGAAAAGGTGGAAAACCTCGGCAGCGGTTTCATCGTTTCTCCCGATGGATATGTGCTGACCAATGACCATGTTGTCCATGGCGCAGATCAGGTTGTCGTTACCTTGACGAACGGCAATAAATATGACGCTGAGATTGTTGGATTCGATTATGAAAGCGACGTTGCGCTTTTAAAAATCGATGGGAAAAACCTGCCGTTCATCCGATTAGGAAATTCCGACGATGTTATTATCGGCGAATGGGCTATAGCCGTGGGCAATCCGTTCGGGCTGTTTTCCATTCATGACCAGCCCACTGTAACGGTAGGCGTCGTATCTGCAACCGACCGTGATTTTAACCGCAATCAGGACGGCAGAATCTACACCGATATGATCCAGACCGACGCCGCCATTAACAGGGGCAATTCCGGCGGACCGCTTGTGAATTCCATCGGCGAGCTTATCGGAATGAATACCATGATCTTCACTGAGTCGGGCGGATCGATAGGTTTGGGATTTGCCATACCGGCGAACCGGCTGAAAACGGCATTCAACGAATTAAAAGACCGCGGCGAAATCGACCGCGACTTTTCAATCGGCTTGCAGATCCAAAATGTCAATCGTCTCGTTGCGATGAGCCTGCGGCTGCCCGAACTGCGCGGAGTAGTAATAACGGACGTCCTACAGGGCAGTTCAGCAGAAAAAGGCGGCTTGGAGCCGACGGACGTGATATACGGCGTCAACGGTCAAAAAATAAACAACGGCCGAGACCTCGAACAAATCGTGCGCAACCTGGACCTGCGCGTCGGCGACGAACTCAAATTTGACATTTTTCGCGACGGTAAAATACTGGATGTTACAATTACGCTTGAGAAAAAGGATTAATACTCTCGCTTCTCGCCGCCGGTTCGCGCAGCGTATCAGTTTCTTTTGATCGAATCAGCAAAATCTTCGATGTGAAGATTGCGGAAGAATCCTAAAAATCCACTTTTACCCTCCTCCCCGGATTTTTTTCATATTAGTTAGGTCATAAAATGTTATCCCTTAGGGCAGGCGTCTCTGCCTGCCTGTTCGCAATGTAGCAAACGCTGGCAGGCAGAGAGGCCCGCCCTATTGAAATCATTTTATAACCTGAGTAATAATGACCGCACTTGAAAATATCAAGGCGTCTTAAAGCCGCTTAAACTTGTAAATCACAATCTATTTATATAGTTTATAGTGCGTTGAAAAATCCCGATTCCTTCAAAAAGCACTTTTTTCGAGACTAAAAATGATACAAAGATACACCCCGCCGGCGATGGAGAAGCTTTGGACCGACGAAGCCAAATGGAACCGTGTTCTAAAAGTTGAATTAGCGGTGGCGGACGTTTTGGCTGAGGATGGACTGATCCCACATGAAGCTGCGCGAGTGATGCGCAGGCGCGCCGGATTTGAGGTCGATAAGATTAACGAATACGAAACGGTCGTCAAACATGACGTCATTGCTTTTCTGCAATCGGTGGGCGACTCGCTTGGCGAGTACAAGCGTTTCCTGCATCTCGGTCTAACTTCCTATGACGTCATCGATACGGCGTTAAGCATTGCGCTTGTTAAAGCCGGCGCTTTGATAATGAACCGATTGACCGATCTCAGAATAAAACTAATCGAACAGGCGCGCAAGCACAAAAAAACATTAATGCCCGGACGGACGCACGGAGTTCACGCCGAACCGACAACTTTTGGCTGGAAGATCTGCGGTTGGATCGCCGAAGCTGACAGAAATATCGAACGGCTCGAACACGCCATTGAAAATATTCGAGTCGGGAAAATATCCGGCGCCGTTGGATCATATCCAACCATAACGCCTCAACAGGAAGACCGAATATGCGCCCGGCTGGGACTTAAGCCTGATCCGGCGGCGACTCAGGTGATCGCCCGCGACAGGCACGGCGAATATATAAACACTCTCGCTCTGATTGGCGGATTAGTCGAGAGAATTGCTTTGGAAATAAGACTTTTGCAGCACAGCGAAGTGGAAGAACTGGCGGAGCCATTCAAAAAGGGGCAGCGCGGCTCGTCCGCAATGCCGCACAAGAAGAATCCGGTAGCCGCCGAAAATCTCTGCGGTTTGACGAGATTGCTGCGATCTTATGCGAATGCGGCAATGGAAAACTTGCCGCTATGGCACGAAAGAGACATCAGTCATTCATCGGTCGAGCGAATCATCCTGCCCGATTCGACTGCTTTAGCGTATTATATGCTGGAAAGATGCGCATGGGTTGCCGAAAATTGGGACGTAGATACAGAGCGGATGAAAACAAACATCGAAAACGACCGGGGATTAATGGCGTCGGGACAGATATTGACCGCGCTTAAATTCAAGGGAATCGACGACGATGATATTTACAAAAGAGTTCAGGAGCATGCACTCGAAGCGAAAAAGACAAAAAAGAATCTCTACGATCTGATTAAATACGACCGTGAGATTGTAAAAGCAGTCGGCGAAGAGATTCACGAATTGTTTAAGATGGATTCCGTGGTTTCACGAGCGAATATTCCATTTAAACGGTTGGGAATAGACGATGAAGAAAATTGACCGTGAAGCGTGTTTGATTTGGCTGTTTCAGTTATTGGGAAAATAACGTTCCGTACGCAGTCATTCCAGCGAAAGCTGGAATCCATCTTC
>CAZWOY010000304.1:0-5443 GCA_964635255.1 uncultured bacterium | reverse complement strand
GGCATGGATTCCAGCTTTCGCTGGAATGACTGCCCGTGGGCAACATACCGCCCTTAGGCAAAATGTCGAACAAGAGTGTTCGACCTACTTTTACTGCGGTGTGAATATCATCGATATTCCACAACCGCAACTCCCGTAACTCTCCCCGGAGGAACGATATTGCTTACCTCATTTGGATTTAACAGATCCTGCACGTCGATTATCCTGATTCCGCCGTCATAATCCGCTACAATAGCGTGATTTCGGTACACTTTCACATCCCATGCCTGTCCGGGCGTATCGACGTGAGAGATTTCCACAGGTTCTTCAATCACACTGATATCGATAATTCTCAATCCGTGATAATATCCCGCGATGAAAGCGTGATCGTTAGCGACGTCCACGTCGATCGCCATGCCATTGTTCGGAATATCCACGTCGCCGACTTCGACCGGGTTTCCCGGAGAAGAAACATTGAAGATCCTCATGCCGGAAGCGTAATCCGCTAAAAACACATAGCTGCCGTCGATGGCTATGCCATAAGATGCGCTTGGCGTGGCAAATTCATTCTGAACGCTCGGAGCGCCCTGATCAGCGATGGAAACGGTAACCAATCCTCCATCTCCCGCCGCTAAATAAGCGTAATTGCCGTTTATCGCAACGTCCCAAACGTCATAATCCGGAGTTTCAAGGTGACCGGATATTCGAGGCGAAGCAGGATCGGAAAAATTCATAATTACCAATCCGTTCGATTCATCGGGAACATAGCCCCAGCGATCCTCGCACACGACGGTTCGAGTTCTGCCGACGGTCTCGATAAAGGATTCCTCCCGAACATTTTGCGGATCGGAAATATCGATAATCCGGACGCCGGAATGTGAATCCGCTGCATACAGATAAGGGAAATCAACGCCTAAGCCCCGTGCATAGCCCGGCGTATCGATTCTGCCGATTGAAACCGGATGTTCCATATCCGATATATTAACCGCAATTACCCCCTCTTCGCCGCATCCCGCGAAAACGACCGCGGTAAATGCATTGGCGTAATCGACGTCCGAATAAGGCGACGCTCCCCATTCGTTATAAGCCCTGATCCTGTAAAAATAGGTAACGAATTGCTCAAGTCCGGAAACTGTAAATCCCTGAACGCCGGCTTCAACGCTGTCGATCACGGTAAAATTATACATATCGTCCGGGCTTTGTTCGATTATGAAACCGTCCTCGTTGTTCGAATTATCGTTCCAGGCTAACCTTATTTCCTGCGGCGATATCCCTTCGGCTCTAACGTTGGAAGGCGCCGCGGGGACAGATGGAGTCGTTGTTTGCGCCGTATTCGAGTATCCGGATTCTCCCCAGGCGTTGACGGCTTTTATTCTGTAATAATAGGTCGCGCCGGATTGCCTGCCATGCAGCCGGATGGATTCCAAATTTGCTCGAGGTTCGAGAACCGTTTCCCAGCCCCGGTCTTTATAAAGGCTTTCCTGGAGATGGAATTGCTCCTCATTACTCGAATTATCCGTCCAGGTTAACAGAATTTCATCCAGCGACTGCGCCTCAGCCGTTAAGCCGGTTGGAGCCGCCGGAGCTATCGATCCCGCCGTAATCGCAATCGTCTCCGACCATCTTGAATTGAATGACGCTCCTTCCGTTCTGATTCGGAAGAAATAGGTTGCAAAGGGCGTTAATTCTTCTACGAGATATTCTTCTACGTTCGGTTCGGTTGTCTCTAATTCAGTGAAGTTTTCCCCGCCGTCTTCGCTGGCTTCGATTCTGTATCCGGTCTCAATCGACGATCGGTCAATCCAGCTTAGAGCGATACTCGCCGCCGCAACAGGTTCGCCTGAAAACTCTCCCGGAGCGGCTGGAAGGGCGTCGCTGGTAGTCGTAACGGTATATCGGGAGAACTCTGACATGCCGTATCTGTTTACGGCGCGGATCTTGAAATAATAGAAAATGCCCGGTTGACAATCTGATACTATAAAATGGGTTTCATTGGCTTCAGCGGCGACTGATGTGAATTCAGCCGTATCTCCCACGCTGGTAAATATTTCAAAGCTTTCCTCGTTGTCGGAATTGTCGAGCCAGTTTAATTCAACGTCAATTTCTGACGCCGGTTCCGCCATTAAGCCCGACGGCGCTTCAGGCGGGAACGATCCGGGCGCCGCCCAGACGACGTCGCTGTATTCGGACTTTCCATAGTCATTTTGCGCGCAGATTCGATAATAATAGGTCTCGAACATTTCTCTTTCCGGCAGGATCTGAAAATCCATATTTTTCGCGGTTCCGACGACCTGCTCAAAATTTGAGCTGTCGCCAACGCTTTCTTCGATTCCGAACATGTTTTCGTTGTAAGAACGGTCTTCCCACCTCAACCTTATTGCAGTTGCGGAAATTGCTTCGGCGCTGAGAATAACCGGCTCTGTGGGCGCAACTTCTGCGGTCGATGCGGCGCATCCCAAAGGCTGCGATTCTCCGGCTTCGTTATAAGCCGTAATATGATAATAATAACGCGTGGCTGGGTGTTTGCCCGATAAAACCTGCACAGTATCGTTCGCTTCATTTGCGCTTAAGAATTGAAAGCTGGTGTCATTTTCTACGCTTTCATAAATGTTATAACCTTCTTCATTCCCTGAACCGTCCCGCCAGTTGAGTCGCACAACGGTTTCGGATTCAGCGGCGGCGTTCACCGAAAGCGGGCTTCGCGGCGGATTGGGATTCAGCGGATCCCACGGATTGTCATGCACCGGTTCCGGAGGCGTATATAAATCGCAGGAAGCAATCAATAAGCAGACAATGGCAATAACTAAAAACGTCTTGCTAATTTCGTTCGCTTTGAAAATCATTTTCCACCTCCGAATGTCAGGCTGATTCCGGCTGATGTTCTTTCCGCGCCGATTTTACAATGACTTTTAATCCGAACATTATCCGACAACAACCTCATCCCCTCCGATCCCGGCTGCGGACCGCCTCCGAAAAACCAGGCGTCGGCAAGTTGAAGAGCATAGATTCCGCCTGCGATCAGCAGATACATATTGACGTCCTCTTTCTTTGAAATCATGTCGCGGCGTATATTCTGCATGCTTTCGAAATGCCTTAAAATATCATTTTCAATTTTCGAATCGTTATAAACGTCTTGCGCGGCTTGATAATCATCTACTAACTTTTCGTGGCTGGTCTTCGCATCCAATGCAAAGATCAGGCTTGCAGCGAATGAAGCAAAATATATCGATCCGCGCAGGTTCTGTTTTGAAACGACCTGTCCGGCGCCCGGCGTCAGAATCGACGCGCCGATCGCGAGCCGGCGCTTTTTCATCCACTCTTGATAGCCCTCGGCTGATAACTCGCGATGAACGTTAGCAATGCGCTTCCGCTCCACATTCACAGTTTCGTTTACAATATCGAAACCTTTCTTTTCTACGCGCAGCCTGTAAGCGCCGGTG
Organism: uncultured bacterium; assembly: GCA_964635255.1. Taxonomy (GTDB): domain Bacteria; phylum Electryoneota; class AABM5-125-24; order Hatepunaeales; family Hatepunaeaceae; genus CAZWOY01. The sequence goes on along the minus strand of CAZWOY010000304.1, from coordinate 2,024 downwards.
GGATATTCCTGCAGAACCGTAGGCGTTTTTCCCACAAATTCGCCGTCCAGAAACACTTCCGCCAGTTGCGGCTTGGAACTGATTTTCAGAGTTCCGGTGTATCTTTCAAGGCTGGCTTCGATTGTTTCCGACGCGCCTAACGGCAGCATTACTTCAGTTTCGTAAGGTTCGTAGTTCTCTTTTTCGATTTTGATATAATAGGAATCCGGTTTCAGCATCATGTTCTCGAACGGCGTCTTGACCGGCTGAATATCCTCGCCGATAAACGCGACCGTCGCGCCCTCAGGTTCCGTCGATACCGTTAAGAGAGCAAAATTGCCTTTCAACGGATAGGTTTTCTCAGTCGTTCTACCGTCCTCGATGTTAACCTTAGCGGCTAATTCGTGGTAATGTTCCAGTTGCAGCGTTATTAAATGGTCGCCTTTGGGAATCGTGTCTATCGTCGCCGGCGTCGTTCCGCGCAATTTGCCGTCCAGCAGCGCTTTCGCTCCCTGCGGATCGGAATCGACGATCAGACTGCCAAATTTAGGGGTGAGTTTGTACTCTAATTCTAAAGTGTCTCCCGGTTCGATTTTGATCTCATCCTCGACGTCATAGAACAACGACCGGGCAAGCCTGACGCCATGCGCGCCGGCGTCGATCTGGTGCAGGTTCAGCGGCGTGGCTCCCTTCTCGGCGCCGTCCATATAAACCATTGCGCCGGGAGGATCGGATTCTATGTGGAGTATTCCGAAATTCGGAGTCAGTTTTACAGAATGTGTGGTATAAACCAGCGGTTTGACGTCTAAAACCAGGTTTTCCGGCACATACAGCGGTCTGGCGACGTCGATGTTATAACGTCCCGGTTGAACGTCCTCAAGCGTGAGCGGGGTTTGACCGATGAGCGTTTCATTCATATACACCATCGCTCCGGGAGGATCGGATTCGAGAAAAATGCCGCCCGGTTCGTCGGTTATGACGGTCTCGGTTTTTTCTTCGGGAAATTCGACCGTTTCGACGACCGTCTCGCCTTCTTTTAGATCGAAGGTTTTGGTCCAGATTCTGCCTTCGCTGTTAAGCTTCACAACATGCCTTCCCGCCGAGGGTCTTAGGATCACGCCGCCTTTATCGAAGTCGATATGGAGAATATTGCCGTCGATGCTGCCTGCGATTCTCTCATCGGGAGACTGAGGCGAGTATTGAAGCGTAATTTCTGGACGTTTCTCGGATATGGACGCGCGTTTAGGAATGACCTGCGCCACTTTACAGGTTTTAGCTTCGATATAAAACCGTTCCCGAACAGGCACATAGCCTTCAGCTTTGAAAGTTACAAGGTTTGTGCCGGGAGGAAGATGCAGCCGGTATTCCCCCGGATCGGGATTATCGACGCGGATGACGCCCATATTATTCTCAAAACTCATCCGGGGCAGAGTCGTCCGCACGATCAAGACAGCTTCATTAGGATTCCGAACAATAAATATGTTCCCTTCATCAGGCAGCGCAGCGATCTTCAACTCGCCAAGTTGTTCGTCCGCCTGAACCTGCGTCAAAAAAACGAAAAAGAGCAGATACAAATAAAATTTAGTCCCATGCATAACACGCTCGTTTTTTGATTCGCCAACCGAAGATCGAATGTATATAATGTAAGATAATTTTTTCGATGAGTCAAATGGGAAATCGGGAAAAATATCAAAAAAGACCTTTTAAAAACAGGCTTCTGTCGTGTACGCCCTTAGCAAACATGGGCGTTTCGTTCTATATGCTTCTAAGATTCTTATAAATCCAAAGCAATCGATCAGTTTTGCCAAATCAAGACGTCAGGAGATTGCTTCGTCTGCTAAAGGCAGACTCGCAATGACACTCTTTGCCAACTCGTTCCCACGCTCCTGCGTGGGAATGCATACTTATTACTGCGTGCATAAAATAGTTGCCATCTCCAGGAATCTGATGGAATGCGGATATTAAAGCAATGTCCTGCATTATCAAGACCTCAGGAGATTGCTTCGTCTGCTAAAGGCAGACTCGCAATGACACTCTTTGCCAAC
>CAZWOY010000303.1:0-5462 GCA_964635255.1 uncultured bacterium | reverse complement strand
TATGAAACAAAATCCGCGATCATCCGTTGCATCCGTGTTATCCGTGTTCCTATTCTTCTCCTAGGAATGACTAAACTTAGGCGAAATGTCGAACATTACTGTTCGAGCTGCTTGGATCTATTTACATTGAGTAAGACAAAAAAAGAACCGCCCCAAGCATACTAAGCCTGGGGCGGTTTGCTGGGCGACAGGGATTCGAACCCCGATTCTACGGTCCAGAGCCGCATGTCCTGCCGTTGGACGATCGCCCAATTTGCAATAATATAAAAACAACAGATTTTTAATGCAACCCTTTTGCGGCAAATTTACCATTTCCGATTCAGTTTGCCGTCCATTTGCATAAATACCGCTTCGAAATTCTGCATCCTAACCGAATCGTTAATCTGCCATCAGGAAATGATTTGCAATTGATAACTCATTTGAATATATTATTACGTGCAGAAAAAAGTGTTATTGCGAGTCTGCCTTTAGCAGACTAAGCAATCTGCTTACATCTTGACAATGCCGGTATTGCGCTAATGTTAGCAAAACAACTGATCTCCCAAAAGATAAAACTATTTTATGCGCTTATTAATAATGTAACTAAGGAACCAAATTTTGCGCAACTTTAAACCAGGCGCCAAACTAAGCAGCATTTTACAATGGAACATGCCGCCAGCGAAACGTAGAGAGGAAAAAGTGTCTGCATCAGAACGTATCAAGCGCTGCAGCGAAGAACTAAAACGGCTTAAACCGGATTTTGGTTCGGTTGGTTTTTTCAATAGATTTCGGCGGGACGTATTCTTTGCGTCCTTTTGGGGCGTGGGGAGGCGTTTTGCGTTTATTTTAGGCAATTGTTCAGCATAAGGATATTTCAATGAGAATACAACAATTTTACATAATATTTATTTTGCTCTTAGTTTTAATTTCATTCTGTTCAGCCTACGAACTCCCGGAAGTCATCGGCTACATGCGTTCGAATCCTCCGTATATGAGTTATCCAAACGATTTTTGCTGTATAGGAGATCATAATGGAGATAATTGCGATGATTTACTATTTAGCCATGAAGAAGCAAACCACGTTGAATTATACTGGGGCGGAGAGCAAATGAACGAGGATTATGGCATGCTTTTTGAACCATATTTAGAAAATCAGCAAGTCTGTGAGAACCTTGTAAACGTTGGAAATATATCCGGCGCCGCCAACTCTTATTTTTGCTTTCTATCTTGGATTCCTGATATGAATCACAATCAAAAATGGTATGCTTATCTAAATCTATATCAAGGACAAGAAGACTTAGATGCTTCTCCCGATATATTTTTGGTCGGTGAGTATCGAGTTAATGGGAGGTATATCGGCTATGGCTACAATAAAAGAAAAACCGATATCAACAACGACGGTTTCAACGACCTGTTAGTTTTCCAAGAGTCTCCCCCCAATTGTAAATTCCAAATCTTTTTCGGCGGCGCCGATTTCGATACGATTCCAGATTTTGAATACGAATTGGGTACTCCGGTGCGCTTTACGTCGAGAAAAAGTTATTCCAGCGGATACGATGTAAACGGCGATGGATATGATGATATGATAATAACGGATATGATTGAAGATGAATACTACTTTCATATATTTTTAGGAAGCGAAGAACCCGACACTATACCAGCGGTTTCGATTCGAGATGACCAGTTCGAAGGAAGATTAGTAAACAAACAGTTATCATACTATTCCCTTCTCCCGGACATAAACAATGATGGATACGATGATTGGGGAATAAGTTGGTTTGAATTTCACGAAGGATATGAAAACGATGGCATTTATATATTTTATGGCGGTGAAAATCCCGATGGCGAGCCCGATCTTGAGCTCGAGGGACATAGGAGGTTATGGAGTGGATCTGGGGTTATCGCCGGAGGTGATTTTAATGGCGATGGAATCGGAGATGTTGTCACTTGCTGGGCATGCAGCAATCCAGACATGGGAGAGATTCATATCCACTTCGGCACTCGCTGGATGGACAGTGAAGCGGATATTTACATCGATTCCGAACATGATTATGATGGCAGGTATTTTCGATTGGGCGGCAGAGTGGGCGCTGTAGGCGATTATAACGGCGACGGCGTCGATGATTTTGTAGTCACGGGAATAAGGCCTCCGAATGGTATTGCAGTTGTATTCGCCGGCAATCGGGATTGGGAACTGGGAATTGAAAGAAGAACCAAACCCTTGAAGAAGAAAGAATTTGCATTATCGGCCTATCCGAACCCGTTCAACGAAGTCACAAATATAGATTTTGATCTGCCTTCCGCGGGAGATTTGCGCGTCGCCGTAATCGATATGACCGGCGGAACGGTCGAGGATTTCCAATTTGCCGGACTTAGCGCCGGGCTTTACGAATGGACTTGGAACCCGGCGGCCGCCGCCGCGGGGATTTACCTGGTTCGTGCGGAATTTGCGTCGAAAGGCAATATCACGAATCAGAAATTGAAGGTTGTTTACCTGAAATGAAAACACCAAACCTAATAACCGCAACTGATTTTAAAGAATATCCGCATCTTACGGCAATCGTTAAACTCTACCGCCAAGTGAGAACGCCTGGCGGGCGCTCGCAATTTAACAATGGAACAATGGAACAATGGAACAATGGAACAATGGAACAATGGAACAATGGAACTCGTTCATCTCTTCCTCATTGTTAACTTTTTCCAGTTAATATAAAAACGAATTTAAATTTGCTGAAACCTGCATTGTAGCAACTTCAATTTTTTTATATATTTCATTTTCGATATTCAACAGCGTTTAAATATTTGACTTGCATACAGCGCTGCTAGTCGATAGTTCGAAGAAGAAGGAGTTTGAATGGCGCGTAAAAGCGAACCAACACGAACTGATAAAGACGAAAAAGGCTTATTTACGCTTCTGAAAGCGTTTTTTCCCTTCCTGCGCTGGTTTGAAGGGATTACTCCGCAGCGGATACAGCTCGATCTAATTTCGGGCCTAACCGTCGCGCTGGTGCTGATTCCGCAATCGATGGCTTACGCCCAACTGGCGGATCTACCGGCTTATTACGGGCTCTACGCAGCCTTTATTCCACCGGTGATAGCCGCGATGTGGGGTTCAAGCCACCAGCTGGCGACCGGTCCGGTGGCGATCGTTTCGCTTATGACCTCGACGGCTCTCGCCCCGCTCGCTACCGCCGGCAGCGATACGTTCATAATGTACGCCATTCTGCTCGCGCTTATTGTCGGTACATTCCAGTTTTTATTGGGCGTTCTGAAATTAGGATTAGTCGTAAATTTCCTCTCTCATCCGGTGGTTAACGGCTTTACTAACGCCGCCGCGTTGATTATTGCAACTTCGCAGCTTTCTAAAATCTTCGGCGTCTATGTCGATAAGCAGGAACACCATTACGAAACGGTCTATCTGGTCGTGGTTGAAGCCTTGCGCTCCACCCATCTGCCAACGCTGGCGCTTGCAATCCTCGCGTTCGCTACGATGTACATCTTGAAAAAAATCAACAAACGGATACCGAACGTTTTGGTCGCAGTCGTGATCACAACCCTTATTTCCTATTTTATCGGATTTGAAAAGAACGTGAAAGCCGGTATCGATAAGATTCAATCGCCGGAAGTATGTAAAACGATCGAAAGTTACAATCACGAAATGGCAATTCTGGATTCGCTGCTGGATCGCAGGGTGGAAATAACCGGCGCTCAGAAGGAAGTTAAAAAAAATGACAAAGACAACATCGACCGAATCCTCGAATTAAAACACCACTATACCGTTGTTAATACAAAGATTAATGAGAAAAAGGAAAAGACAGGTCATGAAAGGCGGCAGATAAGAAGGTTCAGCCTCGCTGCAATGCGGTCAACTTCGGGAGATACGGTATTCGTGCCGGAAGATCGACAAATAAGCAAGGATCAACTCATTGCCGATGGATTTAGGATAAAGGTCTCGAACAAGGCGCTGAATACGGATAATCTTACGCTGATGGGCGGGGGCGCGGTCGTAGGCGTTATTCCAAAAGGCCTGCCCAAGATTTCGATTCCAAAAGTGGATTTTTCCATTGCTATGGACTTGCTGATGATGGCGGTTGTGATTTCCCTGCTAGGCTTCATGGAAGCGATTTCGATCGCCAAAGCCATGGCTGCGAAAACCGGACAGCGGCTCGATCCAAACCAGGAATTGATCGGACAGGGCTTGGGAAACATAATCGGCTCATTTTCGATGTCCTACCCTGTGTCGGGATCGTTCTCCCGTTCGGCTGTGAACATCCAGTCCGGCGCAGTAACCGGCATGTCGAGCGCGTTCAGCAGCCTCGTGGTTATGATTACGCTGCTGTTCTTTACGCCGCTGCTCTATCACCTGCCTCAGGCAGTGCTTGCCGCAATCATCATGATGGCGGTTATCGGATTGGTCAATGTAACCGGCTTTATTCACGCCTACCAGGCGCAGAAATACGACGGCGTTATCGCGATAGTAAGTTTCGTCGGCACTCTCGGTTTCGCGCCGCATCTTGACAAAGGCATTATGATCGGAGTCGCGCTATCGCTGGGACATTTTCTGTTCCGTAACATTAAGCCGGACATTGCGATCCTAAGCAAGTACGCCGATGGCACTTACAGGAACGCCGACCGGCGCAAACTGCATAAGTGCAGGCACATCGCGGTCGTCAGGTTCAATAATTCGCTATTCTTCGCCAACATAAACTACCTCGAAGAGAAAATCCTCGAGCTGGTTTCCGAGATGAAAGAACTGAGGCATATCCATTTAGTGTGCAACGGCATAAACGAACTCGACGCTTCCGGCGAATCGACCTTGTCATTGCTGGTCACGCGGCTGCGCGAAAAGAACGTCGGTTTTTCTTTGAGCGGCATAAATGAAGACGTCATGGACGTTCTGGCGCGAACGCACTTAATTGAAAAAATCGGCGTCGATAATTTTTACGGCAACGTTTCTATAGCGGTGCAGGATGTTTACAGCAAGACGCATCGCGGCTCGAACGAAGAAAGATGCCCGCTGATGGAAGTCGCATTCAAAGGTTTCGAAGTCGATCCGGAAGTTATCAAGAAAATGAGCGCCAAGCGCATCGAGGTTCACGAGCGGCTCGATCCGGGGAAGGATCATCTTGAAGAAATTCACAAAGGAAAAAAGTGAAATGAATCCATAAATGCACAAGTCAATCCAAATCTTTGGATTCGGTTGGATTATGGCGGTGCGAGGGACCATTCAGCAAAATGCTTTAGTTTATTAACATAAAATTAATACAAATATTTCTCACTCCAATATTGCTAATGTGAGAGTTATTCTTTATTTTTCATCAAAAATAGACTATATTCAATCTTGCAATCTAATGCCAAATTGTTAAGAATATATTTACGCTGAATAGTGTATATTTAAGCAGCGCGTTGTAAACTTTGCGCTCAATAATACTACGTGCAGAAAAAAGTGTCATTGCGAGTCTGCCTTTAGCAGACTAAGCAAT
>CAZWOY010000302.1:0-5468 GCA_964635255.1 uncultured bacterium | reverse complement strand
TAGCAAAACAACTGATCTCCCAAAAGATAAAACTATTTTATACGCTTATTAATAATAGTGTACAACCGCCTTGAAGCGTATAAGCCGTAACTCGTTCCCACGCTCCAGAACCAAAATGCATATCGACCTTGTGGAGTTAAGTATGCATTCCCACGCTGGAGCGTGGGAACGAGTTGTTACCACTATGTGCATGTAATATTTGTATCTCGAGAAATCCGCTGGATTAGGAATTCTAAGCGATATCAAGATGTTAGGAGATTGCTTAGTCTGCTAAAGGCAGACTCGCAATGACACTTTTTTATGCACGTAGTAATATCTGAATTGACCTTTCTCCCCCTTTTTCTGAATTGACCAATCTCCCCTTTTTCTGAATTGACCTTTCTCCCCCTTTTTAAGGGGGCTGGGGGGATCCAAACCCATGTTAAGCCTGCACTCTACATTTTAGAATTACCGGGAGGTATGCAATATTAATTGAGAGGCATTGCGGGCGGCGATCAAGTGATGTATATTTTACCGAGTAGTCTCAAAACCGCTGCAGAAAATTTCCGGGACATTTTAAAAAACAGATTCAAGGATCAGATTGAACAAATCAAGTTCGATAGCTAATTCTTTAGTTTCTAATATTTTTACTAAGCGTTAGAAATGTTAGAATGAAAAAAATTCTGACATACATAAAGCCCATCCAACGCTTTATCGCAAGATTATGGATTGTTTTCGACAGAATCTGGCGGTTGTTAGGCGGGAATGATTTTGTAAGGATGATCTATGCCGGGCTGATAATAGCTTTTATTGTTAGTTCGGCTGTCGGATATACGATTTGGACGCTTTCGCAGGATTTACCTGACTTAGACCAGCTTAAGGACTATGAACCTCGCCTCACGACAAGGATTCACGACCGCAATGGCGAGCTGCTAACAGAACTCTTCACTCAAAAACGCCTCATAACTCCGTTAAATCGAGTTCCCCAGCATACCTTGGATGCGCTTCTGGCAACTGAGGACAGGCGTTTCTTCGATCACTGGGGAGTGGATATGATTCGGGTTATCGGCGCAACGGTAATTAATATCAGCACACTCAGCATACGCGAAGGCGCTTCGACAATCACCCAGCAACTGGCTCGGGACCTGTATCTACATAAGCGCAGGACATTTACGCGGAAAATAAGAGAAATTCTGACAGCGCTTCAAATCGAACGAAATTACTCGAAGCAAGAAATCCTGGAAATGTATCTCACTCAGATCTATTTCGGTCATGGCGCTTATGGAATAGGATCTGCGGCAGATTTATATTTTAATAAGAAACCTGAAGAGTTAGATATTGAAGAATCGGCGCTTTTGGCGGCGCTGCCCAAAGCTCCCGGCAGGTATTCGCCCTATTTCCATCCCGAGAGAGCCCGATGGCGCAGAAATATAGTACTGAGAGGAATGCTCAGCCAGGGATTCATAACGGCTGAAGAGTTCAACGCAGCTCGCGAAAAACCGTTGCAGTTAGCGGAAAGAAATTCACAAACTTACAATTATGGCGATGCGCCGTATTTTACTGAGATGATCCGGCAGGAGCTGTCCTCAGAAGGGAAAAGATACGGCTTTGATTATCTTGAAGACGGCTTAATCGTGCAAACGACGCTGGATAAGCGCATTCAAGACTTCGCTGAAACGGCGATCGATTCATTTATGACCGAATTTCAATCAGAATACAGGAAACGGTTTATTGAAAGGGAAAAAGACAGAATTACCTTAGCGCTTTACGATTCGTCGGCATTTAATAAGCAGGGAAAATCAAAAATACCGCTCGATACGCTGATAGCCGACAGCGTAAAGATCGATTCATTATTTCCAGCCAAATCTATTGCGCAGGTTGCCTTAATCGCACTTGATCCCTTATCCGGCGATATTCTTGCGATGATTGGCGGGCGAGACTTTAACAAATCAAAATTTAATCGCGCCACACAGGCTGTAAGACAGCCCGGATCGATATTCAAACCGTTTGCCTACATCGCGGCTATCGATAACGGCTACCCGCCGACATTCGAACTATTAAATCAGGATGTTGTGATTATCAATCCCGATGGCAGCCGCTGGGTTCCGCAAAATTACGATCTTTCACACGGCGGTCCAACAACTTTAAGAGAAGCGCTAAGAATGAGCCTGAATCTTGTATCCGTGCGCCTTGTCCAAGACGTCGTTCCACCATCGCTGGTCAAGAAATATGCGCGGCAGCTTGGCATATCCACGCCTATTGCGGCTGTAGATGCTATCGTTCTTGGCGCTTCTGGAGTATATCCGATAGAAATAACGTCCGCTTTTGCAGCGCTTGGAAATGGCGGTATATTATGCAATCCACGGGGAATGACCGAGATAAAAGACCGGTTCGGCGAAACCATTGCGGAATACTCCGTCGCCAAGCGGGTCGCATTATCAGGCGCAACGGCTTATATCATTACGGATATGCTTAAGACGGTTATTAATCGAGGCACCGGCGGATCGGCAAGATGGAAATATAAATTCTATCAAAACGCAGCCGGAAAAACCGGCACAACGAATGATTATACAGATGCGTGGTTTATAGGATTCACTCCGAAAATTGCCTGCGGCGTGTGGGTTGGACTGGACGATCCCTCGCAAAGTCTCGGACCTGGTCAATCCGGTTCAAGGGCGGCTCTGCCGATATGGGCAACATTTATGAAATCCGTTTATGATTCGCTGGAATGGGAAGATGAAAGTTTTGAGATTCCATCGGGCGTCGTCTGGAGAGAGATCTGCGACGACACTAAGGACTTAGCCACACCTTATTGCCCAACAAAGGTAAAAGAGATTTTCCGCGAGGATGCGCAACCGATGCAAAAATGCAAGAAACATCGTAAACTGGGCGGATTATGATTAAAGCTGTTCTATTTGATCTTGACAATACGCTTGTCGATTTCATGCGAATGAAAAAGGAAGCGATCAAGGCTGCAGTGGCCGAAATGTTGGACGTCGGTCTCGAAATGGGATATAAAGAAACGTATGAAGAGATAATGAAAATCTACAGCAAGGAAGGAATAGAATATCAGGAAGTTTTCGACCGTTTTCTGTTTGACCGATACGGTCTCATCGATCACAAAATTTTAGCTTCAGCCATTGTCGGCTACAGGCGCGCGCGGGAAGCGACGCTTATCCTGTATCCGCATGTCACATCGACGCTAATGGGATTAACCAGGCGTGGAATCAAACTCGCAATCGTTACCGACGCTCCGGCAAAACAGGCGTGGCTGCGCTTGTGCTATCTAAAGCTGCATCATTTCTTCGACACAGTCGTAACTCCCGATGAAACGGGCGCAATCAAGCCTTCGCCCATTCCGTTTAAACTCGCGCTGCAAAAATTGAACGTAAAAGCTAAGGAAACTATGATGGTAGGCGACTGGATTGAACGCGATCTGGTCGGCGCAATGCAGGTGGGAATTCACACAATCTACGCGCGTTACGGCGATCATCATGGCGGAGATACAACATCCGCAGAATTTACCATTGACGATTTTTCGCAGATTATCGAAATAGTCGATCAGATTTCCGAGAAAAGCAATTGAATTGTATTTTAGCTTGCAGGCGATTGTTTTTTGAATAATCACTGGGAAAAAAACGTTCCCTGCGCAGTCATTCCAGCGAAAGCTGGAATCCATCTTCCGTCAGCGATAGCGCGAGAAACGGCATGGATTCCAGCTTTCGCTGGAATGACTGCTCTTGGGCGAAATGTCGAAACTGTCCTTGGACGAATTTTCGAACAAGAGTGTTCGAGCTACTGGGCTGTGAATAATCCTAAATAATTTACAATCGAAACAAATGAGCCTTCCGAAAAAAAATCCCATTTTCACAGCGTTTTCGAAATCCAGAGTATTAAGCGCAATTTCAGCGATGCTGTTAGTACTGGCGACGCCGCCTTTCGACTGCTTTTTCCTGGCTTGGATCGGTCTGGCTCCCTTTTTTATAGCTCTGCGGAAGCCTGTTAAAAGCGGTTTCAGCGAAGGCTTTACTGCTGGATTTGTTTACAATGCCGGTCTTCTGTATTGGCTCGCTATGAACAGCGGAACTGTTTTTATTGTAGCAGCCATATCGATGCTGGTAGCTGCGCTTATTCTCGCATTTTTCTGGGGATTGGCAGCATATTTATTTTGTCTCCTGCTGAAACGAATCGGCGATTGCGCCTGGTTTGCCGCGCCGTTTATCTGGGCGGCATGGGAGGGATGGCTGTCCTTTGCGGGCGAAACCTCTTTCCCCTGGACAAATTTGACTCTGACTCAAACAAATTTCAATGCCATTCTTCAGGTTATGGAATTTACAGGCGTCTGGGGAGTCAGTTTTTGGGTTGTATATATAAACATAATAATATTTTCGTTTTTATTTCTCAGCTCGAAATATAATAAAATAAATGCTATTTTGTTATTAATTTGGATCTTGATTCCCGTTTTATCGGTAATCAACGCGCAAAAATATAAAAGAATTGAAGCGGAAACGGCAGAGATAATGATCGTTCAAGGCAATATCGATCCGGCAGAAAAATGGTTGAAAGGAGTAGGATACAGCTTCGCAAAATATGATTCTCTTACCAGGTCAGGCGCCGAAACAAACGTCGATCTGATTGTCTTTCCCGAAACGGCTATTCCGGATATTATTGAAACCAAGAGCTACTGTATCAGCCGTCTAACTATGCTTGCCGAGCGTTTTAAAGCCGATATTGTCACAGGAGCCACTACCCGGCGCCGGGTCGATGATGAAATACGAGCCTTAAACGGCGCTTATTTAGTGAAGCCTCATTTAGGCTTGGCGGATATTTATGCAAAAATATGGCTCGTGCCTTTTGGCGAAAGAGTTCCGTTTCAATGGCTGATACCGCAATTGGGGCGGTTGAACCTTGGACAGGCTGAATTTCTGCCCGGTCAGCGACAGAGTCTTTTTGAAACAGAAGCAAACGGGGCAGCCTTGAAATATCCGGCGCTGATCTGTTATGAATCGGCTTTTCCACAGCAAAGCCGCACTGCAGTGAAAAACGGAGCTAATTTCCTGACTACGATCTCGAATGACGCCTGGTATGGGCGCTCTACGGAAGCGTATCAGATTTCAGCCTTAAGCCGGTTCAGATGCATCGAAACAAGACGCGCCATGGCAAGAGCTTCGAATACAGGCATATCATTTATTGCGGATCCTTTAGGGAGAATAATCGAGTCTGCCGGTTTGTTTAAGGACAGTTACAAATCTGCAGAAATACCTGTTATGACGAAAATGACCTTCTATGTAAAATATGGAAACTGGTTTTTGTTTTTATGCACGCTGATATACGGCATTGCGCTGATTTATGCATTGCTAAGCGGGAAGCCTGATTAACCTTGAAGCTGGCTTTTATTACTATGTGCATGAAAAAGTGTCATTGCGAGTCTGCCGTTAGCAGACTAAGCAATCTCCTAACATCTTGATATTGCATAGTATTCCTCATCA
>CAZWOY010000301.1:0-5469 GCA_964635255.1 uncultured bacterium | reverse complement strand
GGACGCATTGGCAGGCAGGGACGCCTGCCCTACCAGAGAAGTTTATTTTCATGTTGCGTACGCAATTATTACAGCGAAAGCTGGAATCCATTATCTATCATTAGTTAAACGCAGAGAAAAAATGATTCCGGATAAAAAGAAAATCCTCTGGGTCGATGATGAAATCGACCTGCTTAAATCGCACATAATTTACCTTGAAAATCGCAACTACTCCGTTACGCAGGCGACGAACGGACCGGATGCGATCGAGATCGTCAGCAACGAAACATTCGACCTCGTTTTGCTGGATGAACAGATGCCGGTTATGGAGGGACTTGAAGTCCTGAAAAAAATGAAAGACGCCAAGCCGGATCTGCCAGTCGTAATGGTAACGAAAAACGAAGCCGAAGAACTGATGGAACAGGCGATCGGTTCGCAGATCGACGGTTTCCTGACCAAACCGGTGAATCCCTCGCAGATACTCTCCGTCCTCAAAGGAATCCTCGACCGCCGGCAAATATCCGAGGCGCAGCTTTCGCGCACCTGGCCGTCGGAGTTCGCAGAAATATCGCAGCTTATCGACAGCGATCTGGACGCGGACGGCTGGATCGAATTGCATAATAAACTGTGTTCCTGGGAAATAAAACTGGACAGGATGGGCGATGAGGACCTGATTGAAATGGTTCGGGAAGCGCGCCTTGAAGCGGATCGTCAATTCGGGCGCTGGGTGGAGCGCGCTTATCCGGATTGGATTAAAATGGATCCCGATTCGAGACCGCCTTTGTCAAATGACCTGATAAATAGCTGGCTGGTTCCTTTACTGCAGCTTGATAAACCAACTCTGTTTCTCGTCGTCGATTGCCTGCGGCTCGATCAATGGATGGCTATTGAACCTGTGTTAGCCGATCATTTCGACATCCGGCGCGACAGCTACTTCTCGATTCTGCCTACTGCGACGCCCTATTCAAGAAATGCTCTGTTTAGCGGCTGGCTGCCCTCGGAGTTAGAACGCGTTCATCCGGACTTATGGACGGATAACGATGAGGACGAAGCTTCTTCCAACCGATTCGAACATCAATTCATGGATGAACTTCTAAAAAGGCGCAGCATCGACCTGAAGCCCGCGTCTAAATACGTGAAAGTCCTACAGGTCGAAGAGATCAGTGAATTTGAAAGACGAGTAAAAGAGTACACAAATATACCGCTGACGGCGATGGTTTATAATTTCGTAGATATTCTGCTGCACTCCCGGCAAACGTCCGAGGTGTTGAAAGAGATCATCCCCGACGAAGCGGCATATCGAAGCATAACCAGCGCCTGGTTCAGGCATTCGTCGCTGTACAAAGTTCTTAAAGCCTACGCCGAAGCCGGCGGCAGCGTCCTCGTCACTTCCGATCACGGTTCGCTGCGGGGACAGCGCGGCGCGAAAGTCATCGGCGACAGGCAAACTTCGACAAGCCTCAGATACAAGCGCGGAAGAAACCTCAAAGTCGATAATAAATACGCTGTGCGCATCAAAGAACCACTTAAGTGGGGACTCCCAAAACAAGGCGTAAACACGATGTACATTCTCGCCCGTGAAGACTATTTCTTCGTCTATCCCACAAATTACCATAAATATCTGGACATGTACAAAGACAGTTTCCAGCACGGAGGCGTATCGCTGGACGAAATGGTCTTGCCGGTTGTTACTATGACGGGGAAATAAGATTTACCACAGAGGCACAGAGGACACAGAGAAACACAGAGAGTTTAAAAGGTATAATGCGGGGTATGTGATTTGCTGTTTTATTGTTGCATTTCGAGCAGGTTTTAGTTATTTTACTTGGTTTATAAGCCACCGTAGCTCAGTCGGTAGAGCAGGTCATTCGTAATGATCAGGTCGCTGGTTCGATTCCGGTCGGTGGCTCTTTAAGAACTCATCGCAGAGGTACGCAGAGTTTTTTTTGAGTACAATGTGAATAGTAAGGATCCTTTAACAAATTTAATAATCAAAGGAGCGATAGAGGTTCACCGACAGCTTGGTCCTGGGTTGCTTGAATCTGCTTATGAGGCATGTTTAGCTTTTGAATTGAAGAAATCCGGTTTGCATGTTGAAAGCCAAGTACCGCTGCCTGTGGTTTATAAAGGCAATACACTCGATTGTGGATATCGAATGGATATTGTTGTCAATAAAAAATGCGTTATCGAAATTAAAAATGTCGAAAAAATCATTCCAATTCATGAAGCGCAGTTGTTGACATATTTAAAGCTGTCAAAAATCAAAACCGGTCTAATTTTAAATTTTAATGTCGAGTCGATGAAAAACGGAATTAAGAGAATGGTTCATTAAAGAATTATTAATAAACGCATAAAATAGTTTTATCTTTTGGGAGATCAGTTGTTTTGCTAACATTAGCGCAATACCGGCATTGTCAAGACGTTAGCAGATTGCTTAGTCTGCCAAAGGCAGACTCGCAATGACACTTTTTTCTGCACGTAGTAATAAACACAGAGGCAAAAAGAACAAAAATCCCAAACCTCAAAAACCCTCTGTGTTCCTCTGTGTCCTCTGTGCCTCTGTGGTAAATCTTCAAGCCCGGATCGCATAACCGCCATCGACCACGATCGTTTGCCCCTGAATCATCCGCCTTATCGCTGCAGAGGAGTAGAACCACGTCCGCGACGTCTTCAGGCGTTATTAACCTTCCGGCTGGGGTTTTCACTCGCGTCTGTTCGAGAATTTCCGCCCGGTTTGGGAAGGCTCGCAGGGCTTCCGTATCTACAGCCCCCGCTTGAACAACGTTAACATTAATTCCGCAGGGCGCCATTTCGATTGCGAGGTGGCGGACTAAAGACTCGAGCGCCGCTTTTGAAGCTCCAACCGCAGCGTAATTCTCAATCGCTCTGACCGCTCCGAGACTTGATACTGCGATCATAACGCCTCGAGCGTTGTCTTCCCCCCGGCTCATCAGTTTAGAAGCGTGCTGTGAAAGCGGGAGCAAGGCCCGGGCGTTGATGTCCATCGCCCATTGCCAGCGCCTCGTCGTCAACTGCCAGGATGGCTTCAGCACACCGGAAGCGGCGTTCGAGACCAGGATGTCCAACCTGCCGTATTCTTCGCGAATTTCCTCGAACATGGCTTCGACGTCTTTATCGCCGCCCACGTTGGCTTTGACCGTGAGGCAATCGACGCCTTGGCTGCGGATTTCTTTCGCCGTTTTATCGGCTTCGGTTCGTTTGCGGAGGTAGTTGATAACCAGATGTACGCCGTGCTGCGCCAGTTTAAGCGCAATGGCTTTGCCGATGCCGCGTGAAGCGCCGGTAACGAGCGCTATCCGTCCCTTTAACTCTTCCAAATTATTCGTTTCCCCGCTGTTTCACGAGAACATGGATCGTATCCTGCGCCGCGAGTTGGTCCTGAGTATAGAAACGACCGGTTATTAACGCCGTTCCTGGCTTGCGTGCGATAAATCTAACGTTGTCGCGAAAACCAAGCGAATCGTTTATATCCGTGCGTGTGAAATCCGACGGGGTCATATTGCCAACCGAATCGGGCACGACTGAAAGGTAGATTTTTTCATTGTCCAGTTTCTCGCCGTATAAATCGACCAGCGATCCCATAATCTGAATCGTCGAATCGACGAACACTTCCGGAGCATGCTGGTAAATCGACAGTTCCAGCGTATAGTTCTGCCGCGGAGGAATGGGATTGTCATCATCCTCGCACGCATCGCAGCCAAGCATTACCACAATGCCGAATAAAAATGTAAAAAAAACTCGCATCAGTCTATTGAAAAAGTTTTTTTGCATATCGCTATTCCTAAATTGAGTTTGAATTATTACTACTATGCGCATAAAATAGTCGCCATCTTACGGAATCCGCTTGATGAGGAATACTATGCAATATCAAGATGTTAGGAGATTGCTTAGTCTGCTAAAGGCAGACTCGCAATGACACTTTTTCATGAACGCAGTAATACTGCCTGCAATAAAGCGCGCAAATTACCAACTCGTTCCCACGCTCCAATTGCCAACTCGTTCCCACGCCGGAGCGTGGGAACGAGTTGCGGTTATGCATTCACGCTCCAGCGTGGGGACGAGTTGCGGTTCGTTCGCATCATGGCGTAGGTACACTATTTAATGCCCAAGTAGTATTATCTGCGTACAAGACGTGGATCCATCGCGTCTCGAAGACCTTCGCCAACGAGATTCAGCACCGTTACAGTTATGAAAATCGCGAGCCCGGGAAATGTCGTTATCCACCATCCCGAAGGCAGCAACTCCCGCGCCTTTGCCAATATGGAACCCCATGAAGCGACATTAGGCGGTACGCCGAAACCCAGGAAAGATAAACCTGATTCGATTATTATTGCCGCGGCGACGCCGAATGTTGCCGAGACAAAAACCGGAGCCATCGCGTTTGGAAGTACATGCCTGGAAATTATTCTTGGGGTTCTAAATCCGAGCGCTCTTGCTGCGGAAACATAATCACTATTCCGCACGCGT
The DNA here is from genome assembly GCA_964635255.1 of uncultured bacterium. GTDB lineage: Bacteria > Electryoneota > AABM5-125-24 > Hatepunaeales > Hatepunaeaceae > CAZWOY01. Next base: position 1,002 of record CAZWOY010000301.1, on the reverse strand, counting down.
AGAAATTCGCCTCTGACCAATCGCGCCACTCTCGCCCAGCCGACTAGTCCGATAATGACCATTATGTTGTAAATGCTTTGCGGCAGATAGGCAACGATCGTTATGATAAGAAAAAACATCGGGAATACCATCATCAGCTCGATCAAGCGCGATACCAAAATATCGATCCAACCGCCAAAATAACCGGCTAAGGCTCCAAAAAATATCCCGATTGTGATATAAATCGATACCGCAACCAATCCGATCGACAGCGAGATGCGCGTGCCGTAAATCATCCGGCTTAGCAGGTCTCGCCCCGTGTCGTCCGTCCCAAGCCAATGCTCGGCGGACGGCGGCGTTATAACGTAATCGAGGTCATAGTCATTGGGCGAATATGGAATGATCGGGAATAAAATCCAGTCGATTTTCCGCTCCGATTCGGGCTTCCTCTCATCCATTTCAACCAGCAGCTTGAACTTTTTATTTCGAAAGTCGGTTGGCCAGTTCGCTAAACCTAAATCGACGAAAAAGCCGAGGACGACAGGACTGTAAACCTTGCCGTCGTATTTGATCAACAGCGGCCGGTCGTTGGCGATAAAATTAGCAAAGACTGCAATAAACACCAGCACAATCACTGTCCAAAATCCCGCCATAGCCATTTTATTATGACGGAATTGTCGTGCAACTAATGCAAAATATGAACTCTTACGAGGTTTTTGTTGACTCATTCGGATAAATTGTTTGTTTTGTCAAAATGTCTCGATTCGTGAAACCAAGTTACTAAACCCAGTGGGCCGGACATTCCTGTTCAACCTGCCGGTTGAGCGCATTTATTCCGGCGCGGCGGACTGTGTAAACCTGTCAGGCGAGGACGCCTGACAGGCGCTCATTACGTCGCGAGAGCTTGCAGACGCCCTCGTCTGCAAGCTCTCGAACCCCATTCGCGTACAGCCTGGCAGGCAGGAATAACTAAACCCAGTGGGCCGGACATTCCTGTTCAACCTGCCGGTTGAGCGCATTTAT
>CAZWOY010000300.1:0-5505 GCA_964635255.1 uncultured bacterium | reverse complement strand
AACCTCAATTTGCTTGCAGACGCCTTCGTCTGCAACCTCAATCTGCTTGCAGACGAGGGCGTCTGCAAGCAGATCTTAACCTTTTTACAAGCAAATTATTTTACACGTCTGCACGCTCTTTTGACCGCAGTCCGGTTTTATTAACCCAGAGGCGCAGAGAACCTTCACTTTTCAATTTCCTTGATCCACACCTGCCGCTTGCCGCTGAATTCGCCGGACAGCTCCGCATATTCCGTCCCGCTCATTACCGACCGGTAGTTATTTCCGTTGAAGTACAGCATTTCGACCACGTTTTCTTCATCGGCTATCGCGACAAAGCAGCCCTCGCCGTTACCGAAATCCGAACGATTGCCGCAGTCGAGGACGCCCAGTTTCATGTATTGGTTCACGAAATCCATGAATTCGACGAATTCGCAATGCCGGTAAAGCACTTTGACAAATTCGGGAACGCGCAGCTCCGCAGCGGGTTGTTCAGGTTTCGGTTCGGGTATCGCCACTGCAGTCTGTTCCATTTCATCTTCGACGATTAAATCCTTTTCGACCGCATATTCCGGCATTTTCTGTTGGGCGCTGTCGGGCAGCCCCAAATCCTGAACCCAGGGAAAATGAAGATCGACAATTTTCAGGCTGTTAAAGGCGTTGCTGCGAAAACAGTTATACAGATTCTGGATTTCCGGATCGTTGGCCATCTCGTTGGCGTGAGCGTATTCGACGGTCAGCGGAATCCTGCGGTCGCTGACGAAGGGTTTGTCGTACAGCACGAGCCTGTCTCTGCCTTCGATCACTCTGCCGAAGCTGGTGTGCATTCCGTCGTAATAGGAGAAAATCAATCCTTGAACAGGTTTATCGTTATAGGTTACTCTCAGCGGCGCGATAATCTCCTGATTGACAATACAGCAGTCGTCGGCGATGATTTTCAGGCTGCCCATAACGTGATTTATGTAATTCGCAAATACAACCTGGGGATCTTTCGATTTGTCGCCATTTCCCAGATCCAGATCGATTGTGTCGGGGTAAGTCCGCGCCAGTAGATAGCCCCAGTAAAGGCTGCGCAGCGCGTCGTTCAGCCGTCCTTCGTCGATGGCGGTTCGAGCGGCTTCGGCGTAAGTGCGAAGTTTGTTTTTGCGCATTTCAAAGCTTTCGGCAAGCGATTGTTTGCTGATGTAGGCGATGATATTCCATACGCCGTCTTTTTGAGTTTCTTTATAATTAAGATTCTTTAAATACAGGCTTGAAACGCTGTGATGTTCGAGCGAGAAGCGTTCTGACAGAACCGACTGCTCTGTACCACCAATTTCCTCCTGGCTGCCGGTGGTCGTTACGGTAATAGAGACCTGAATTTTATGCAGCAGATCCGTTTCCGCCAATTCTTTCGCCTTCGCTTTCGCCGCGTCCTCGCCTTCGCCCCAGATAAGCGAGGAATTGGACTTGATTCTCTCCGGCATGAGCTGCGGATTGGCGGTTGAGCAGGAAACGAACGCTATCGTAATAGCGAGCAGCGGCGCCAGGCAGTCGTTGCGTTTTAAAAAAAATAGAAATAAAGTGAAAAGTCCCAAATGCGTCATGATTCATCCGATGCTTGAACGTTAAATTAACTATGAATTCCGTCTGATAGTAGTTAAAATAATAAGACAGAATGTGAAAAGCAATTTTATTTTTTAAAGGTCAGATTATAATTAAAACGATATCGTCGAATCGCTCTTCAATCGTACAATATCTGAAGAACTTTTATAGTAAAAAAGAGTTAGAAATATTTTGATGCGCATAGCGTTTTTCCTGTTTCTTTTGCATTATATCTTTGAATGGTGTTTGTTATGGTTTCCTTATTTAAAATTGCATTTGGAGCAGCCAACAGAGAAATCTCTTTTGACCTGTTCTAAATAGGTCGTTAATATTTTTTATCCATTGATTAAACCTGTCTCAGAAAAACCGGTAAAACTTAAAGCAGTGAACAATCTACGAAAAGTGCGGTGGTTTATTGGGGGAAGATTTGATTTCCGCTCAAACGTAAAGGTTATCGCACACAGTCGTCAATATTCCGGATTGGTTGGAGCCGTTTGGGCAATGTTTTTACTTTTCGTCTCCGCCCAATCAGCATTTAGCTCTGTCATAACCGGAATTGTTTCTTCAGAACTGACTGGAGCGCCGATTGAAGCGGCAAATGTCACGCTCTGTGGAACAACCATGGGCGCATCGACGGATAATCACGGGAAATTCAAACTGGATAATATTCCCGGCGACGATTATGAAATGCTGGTTTCGCATGTTTCCTATGAACCGGTCAGAAAATCTGTATCACTATCGGAAAATGAAACTCTGGATCTGCATATTTCGCTATCTCCCGCAAACATACGCATGAAAGAGTTTGTCTATACAGCCACCCGCACTAAACAGTTGTTAGAGGACGTGCCGGTTGCAACGGAAGTTATTACGCGCCGGGATATCGAACAGCGAGCTGCGCAAACTGCGGCTGAAGCTCTGGAAAGCAACATCGGGCTTCATATTCGCAACGATTTTGCCGGCAGCGGACTCTACATCCAGGGGATCGATCCAAGCAGGATTCTGGTTCTGGTCGATGGCAACCGCACTATAGGCAAAATAAACGGATCGATCGATCTGAGTCAGATTTCAAGCCAGAACATTCAGCAGATCGAAGTTGTTAAGGGCGCTGTCTCAACCCTGTATGGCAGCGAGGCAATCGGTGGAGTGGTGAATATAATAACCAGCGATCCGTTATATCCCTTAAAGCTAAACTTCGATTTCAGCTCGGGCGGTTATTTCCCCGGACCCAATCGAGAGTATGCGGGGAGCGATGGATTTAAAAGTCTAAACTACATGCCTGCGGGCAGTTTTGAGATGAGACATAAAAAACTCAGCTTGCAGGGGTCGATTCAATACAATCATCGCGGTCTTGTCGATCTTACTCCTGAAGACGAACATACCAACGGAACCGATGAAACCGATCGATGGAATGCCGGCTTGAATTTAGGATATGAGCTGAATGATACCGACGAATTGGAAATAGGCGGCCGTTTTATGGATGAATCTAAATACTGGATAGAGGATGCGGGATTGACTACGATTACCGTAAATTATGACGTTGAAGAAGAAAACCAACTCTATTCGCTTAATGCCGGGTTTCGACGCGAGCCGGGCTGGGTGGACAATTATCATCTCAAGCTATATCGCAGTCAGAACGAGCATGTATGGCGGAAGCGAACTCAAAAATACGGTCGAGTGAAAGATTTTTCAGAGAATAAGGAAATATACACAGAAGCGACGCTGCAGTTTACCAAGTCTTTTCACCCCCACAAAATGGTTTTCGGCGGAGATATTTACTGGTGGAAAATAGACGCCCGGTCGAAGATGGGAAATACGCCGGCAGATGATTTCTCAGAGACATTGAATGCGTGGGATGGATTCATTCAGAATGAATGGAACCTTATCGACAGGATAACGCTTGTACCTGGAGTTAGATTCGAACAGCATGAAGTTTACGGCATACATTGGAGTCCCCGGTTAAGTGCAATGTGGACGCTATCGAACCACTTAAAATTAAGAACGTCAGCCGGTTTAGGCTATCGGGCTCCGTCGCCGAAGGAGTTGAGGTTTACCTTCAATCATTCGTCCGCCGGCTACATTGTATTGGGCAATCCGGATCTTGAGCCGGAAGAATCGAGGAACATTTCACTTAATTTAGAATATTCGGATTCTAAAGGGTTCAGCGGTCGTTTTTCATTATTCGACAATGACTTGAAAAACTTGATTGATTTCAGCTTTATACGAACAACCGAAGAATTTTATCTGGGGATTTATCAATACAAGAATTTCGCAAGCGCACGAACGCGCGGAGCTGAATTTGAAACAGCGGTGAGTCTTGTCGATGGATTAAATGTGAATTTTGGCTATGCGTATTTAGAATCCCGAGACAATGAAACCGGAACTGCTCTTCCAAGGCGTTCAAAGCACATCGGTCAATGGAGCATAGAATATAAACGCTGCAGCTTTTCCACACGCTTGTGGGGCGGTTATACCGGAAAGAGTCTTTATTCGATAGTAACCAACGAGAACAGAATGCCGAGCGAGGAATGGACGCCCGCATATATACTGTGGAACGCAGCCGCTTCTTTTAATTATAAATGGAATCTGATTCCTTATTTAAAGGTGGGTAATCTTTTAAACTACGTGGACACTACCTATGGCCCATGGCGTGGAAGAACGGTAACTGTCGGTTTAAGATGGAGTTATGTCAAATGATAAGATATGAAGGGTTGCTTAAAGTGAACACTTTAACACGCCAAATGATGAAGAAATTGTACTTTATTTTAAAAAAACTTTAAAAAAAACAATAGTTAAAACACATAGGAACCATAATGCTTAAAAACGTTAGTTCTTTACTTTTTATTCTGCTTTTCGGTTTGTTCGCAATCGGCTGTGAAGACGACGATGATGGAGGCGATTCCATTACCGATCCTAACGGCGAGGACGCTAATGAATTCCAGATCGACGCCACATCGCACGACCATTATGCCTATTTTAACCTGACGACCGGTTCGATGGTTGACGTCTCAGATGAGCAGGCTGAGGGGAGCAATGACTGGCATATCGCATTCAAACGCTACGAAGCGAAAATCAACGGCGGCGTTTCAGGACCGCTTGGAATTAAAGCTGTCGATCTTGAGAAAATCGGACATGAAAAGGGAACTGATTTCGATGGTTTAACCGAAGTTCCGGCGCTGGAGGAAGATTACTGGCAGACGGATGATATAAAACTGGTTCTCGACGGCTGGTATATTTATGATCCTGAAACGCACGAGGTAAATCCATCCGGCAGACTGTTCGCTATGCGGACTGCAGACGGCAAGTACGCCAAAATCGAGGTGGTCGATACGATCAAAGTCGCCGGCAGAGGTATGATCGGCGGTGTGGGATTGAAATATGCTCTTGGTGAACAATCGGCGTCATCATACGGTGAATCCCACAATGTTCAGCTTAATGACGACGGCGGCAACTCGATTTTCTTTTCATTCGATGCCGGCGGTGAAGTGCAAATCGCAGATCCAGAGGCTTCAACGGAATGGGATATCTGGTTCGATGGATTCGACGCCAAAATCAACGGCGGCATTCATGGACCGGGGGCGTGCGCAGTGTATCCTATCTACAGGGAAAATAACAATTACGATGAATTAACCGAAGTTCCCATGGACATGGGCGGCAGTTATGAAGAAGACACAATTTCATCGATTTTCGACGAGTGGTATAATTACGGCGGCGAAGGACACGGACCTCACGAGTTGTGGTCGAAAGGACATGTCTATCTCCTGAAAATAGACGCCGGCACAGTCTTTAAGCTTGAGATTGCCAACTACTACAAATCGGTTGAAGGCGACGCTGTCAGCGGGTGGATTACAATTCGTTATTTGGAGCTTTAGAACCATTATTACTATGTTCAGAAAATAGTGTCATTGCGAGTCTGCCTTTAGCAGACTATGCAATCTCCCAATA
>CAZWOY010000299.1:0-5516 GCA_964635255.1 uncultured bacterium | reverse complement strand
CCCCTGTATCCCCCCTTCAGATAGAAGGGGGGAGGTTAAGCGGTCTATTTTCCCACAAATACTGAAAGGATCAAGTATAACTTTTAGTCTGAACTAATGAGAAGATTCTGAATGCCTTTCTATCGTCTCTCTGATAACTTTTATATGTTCCGGCGCAGTTCCACAGCAGCCGCCTATTATGTTCACACCGAGAATTAGCAGTTTTTCTGCGCCTTTTCCAAACTCGTCCGGCGTTTCGTTCCAAATTGGCATGTTATTCTCAATCGCGGGCAATCCGGCGTTCGGTTGAAATATAAGCGGCATATCGGAAATGCGTCTGAATTCTTTTGCTATCTCTACCATTTCTTTCATTCCTGCGCCGCAGTTAGCGCCTAATATGTTTGCGCCGGCGTCGATGCAGGCTTCGATTATTTCATTTACGCCATTGCCAAAATAGGTTCTAAATCCAGCCGGGGTTTTGTTGAAGGTTGCTGCCGCCGATATCGGAATTTCTTTTGAAAGCGCCCTTACGGCTTCGATGGCAGCGACTCCCTCGCTAATATCCATCATCGTCTCGATATTGATTAAATCTACTCCGCTTTCTATTAGTATTTCCGCTTGTTCGAGGAAGTTGTTTTTCAAATCGGATAGCGCTAACTCTCCGAATGGTTCTAAATATTTGCCGCAAGGACCGATCACGCCCGAAACGCAAGCTTTGCCGTCTGAAATTTTCTTTGCGATTAATACAGCGGATCTATTGATTTGCTCTACTTTAACGCCCAGTCCAAAGGCGTCCAATCTTATTCTTGAACCGCCGAAGGTATTGGTTTGTATTATTTCCGCTCCGGCTTCGAGATAGGAAGCGGAAATCGATTCGATGAGTTCAGGATCCGTTAAATTTAATAATTCCGGACATTCCACGCTACGGCTGGACGCCTGTTGGATCCGCGTTCCCATAGCACCGTCGGCTGTAAATACATAACCGGCATTGATTTTATCCAGAATGCTCTCCACAGAGATGATCCTAATTCCCGGAGTACTTGTCTGAGATATATTTTTCAAAACTAAACGGATCCGGAAAATATCCATCAGCGCCGATCTTATCGCTGTATTTCTCAGATACGGGCGCTCCTCCGATAAAGATCGGATTGTTTTTTCCATGTTCTTTCAACAATGCCACCGTCGATTCCATATTAATCATTGTAGTGGTTAATAGGGCGCTCATGGCTAAAACAGCGTTCTCGTTTTTATCCGCTTCGTTAAGAAAACTCTCCGGGGATACATTCGTTCCCAGATCGATCACTTTCCAGCCGTTTCCTTCTAAAACCATCGATACGATGTTTTTGCCTATGTCGTGCAGATCGCCCGCCGCCGTTCCTATAATGACGATTCCCTTGTGCCGCGCTTCACCGGTTTCGAAAAAAGGTTTTAAAAGCGTCATTGAAGCCTTCATAGCCATAGCCGCGATCAACAGATCGGGTATGAACGCCGCTCCTGATCCGAATTTATCGCCAACACGGTTCATGCCTTCGATTAAGCCTTCATGCAGGATTCGTTCCGGTGAAACGCCTGAATCAAGCAATTCGCCGGTTATTTCAGACGCTCCTTTCATGCCTTTTAAATCCGGCGGATAGGGCGCGGAAGCGTCGATTTTGCCGCGCTCAATGCAAAATGATAAGTTTTCTAATTTTTTACGCATGCCCGCCCCAGTATAATCTGTAAACTGATTGCCCGCCGCCGATTGTATTTTTTCAAGATTTGAATCTCGCCATATTAATCAAACTTCATGCTTATGCAGTTCGAGTATAGTTTTTCTTAACATTAATAAATAACTTAAATAAAGAAAAGCAACCAAAAGTCAAACGCCTTAAATTTCCTGCAAATGTTAGATTATATAAAAAATAATCATCGAATATCGTTGGTTATTTTGCTGCTGATTCTGATGATCGCAGCGTTTCATCGAAGAACGCCGGTCGATGATGCGTTTATTTCTTATCGATATGCCGGGAACCTCGTTGAAGGTCACGGACTGGTGTGGAATCCGGGCGAACGGGTCGAGGGCTATTCTAATTTTTTGTGGACGCTGCTGGTTGCTATAGGTATTAAGCTTGGGGCTGCGCCGCCGGTTTTTGTTTACTGCCTCGCTATACCGCTGCATTTAGCCGGATTGATTATTACATATATTTTAGTCAGATTTGTTCTTTCAAGAACGATTGAAAAAGAAAATATATCATTCTTATCTCCCAAGGAGTGGGCGTTAGTAATCGTTTTATGGGTCGGAACGAATAATTCTTTCGCTTTTTTCGCCTCCAGCGGCATGGAAACGCCGCTCCAATATCTAATCACGGTCAGCGCGTCTTTGTTGACAGTTCAAGCGCTAAACTGCGGGTGGACAAAAATCAGACTGATTTTTATCGGTTTACTGCTTGCAATTGGAATTCTCACCCGTCTTGATTTTTTTATCCTCACGGCTGTTGTACTATTGGTTTTCTATTACACCAATATAAAACAGGCAGTTTCGTCGAGAGGTTGGAAAAAAGCCATTATCGATTCAACGCTTCTATTGGCTCCTTTTTTATTAATAGTTATCCCGTTCTTTATCTGGAAATTAAACTATTATGGCGATATTTTACCAAATTCTTTCTATGTAAAGGTCAGGGGGTTTGAAAGCATAGGCTACGGCTTTTTCTATTTATATATATTCTCAATCTGTCATTTACTGCCGCCCTTCTTTATAGTCATCGGATGGAAACTCAAATGGCTGCTCCGGAAAAACCGGATGCTCAAGTTCATTGCCTTTTATCTGTTAATTTGGCTAATCTATATTATTTATATCGGCGGCGATTTTATGGAATTCAGATTCTTGGTTCCGATTTTACCGTTTCTCGGAATAGCTATCGCGACGGTTCTAGACCGATTTATTATGGATAAGGGCGTACTCGCCGCATTAATTGTGTTATTGTTACTGGGAAACCTCAATAATCAGATCGGTTTGGAAAAAACCGTTTACGGCTATGGAATAGAAAAAGCGGAGAGTTTGACAAAACATGTAAAGGGCGATGAGCAGGACTGGATTGTTATCGGTAAAATATTAAAAGAGATGTTCGGCGGTTCGAGTGTATTAATCGCAACTGGTCCGTCAGGCGCTATTCCCTATTATTCCGAGCTTCCGGCAGTAGATATCCTCGGTTTATGCGATCCTGCAATCCCGAAAATAGGGGAGAAGTTTACGATAGTTCCCGGACACCGGATCATAGCGCCGTTGGAATATCTTGTGAACAGAGGCGTTAATCTGATTATTGAACCGAATAATTTTATGATGCATCGGAACGATTTCCAATTGTGGGTCAGATTAGCGGGTTGGAGATCGATGTACAAGCTCAATTTGAACGTCGATAGGCCAGTCAATGGACGGCTAATACAAGAAGCTCGATTGTTGGTTATTCCAGTAAACGAAAATTATGTTTTAATCGCCTGGTACTTGACGCCTCATCCGGCTATTGAGGAAGCAATCAGAGAGTTTGGACTTAAAAGAATCAGATTAGTGCGGAATTAAAGAATTTATTCCTTGGTCATTATTACTACGTGCATGAAAAGGCGTCATTGCGAGTCTGCCTTTAGCAGACTAAGCAATCTCCTAACATCTTGATATTGCATAGTATTCATCATCAAGCGGATTCCGTGAAATGGCGACTATTTTATGCACATAGTAGTAGTCCAAGCGGAGTATAATTACAGTTAAATCCTAAAAAAGAGAGTATCGTTGAAAAGGAATACACGAAAGGAAAAATCTCAAAAATCAGCCCCTGAATCCGGAAAAAAGAAAAACGGAATTAAAAAATCTTCTATGAGAGGGGAAAAGCAAAACGGTCGGGAGACTATAGAATCTAAGATTTCGATAGCTGAAAGCGAAACATTTAAAGATAAATCATTTCCGGGAAATGCAGCCGATCTCATCGATTCTTTCGAACTTTCGGATGAAACGAAAAACGACATCAGGGAGAGGTTTTCTGATTTTAAAACGTCCGATATAGAGGAATCCAAAACTGTTAAAGCGGATACGATCGATGATCAAAAGCTGCCCCTCATAACTAAGCCGGATGATAAAAGAAAAATATTTGTATTCGATACAAATGTTCTGCTCCATGACCCGACCGCAATTTGGCGTTTCGAAGAACATGATCTGGTTATACCCATTACAGTTATCGAAGAAATCGATAAATTCAAACGAGGATCCGATACGCTGAACTTTCATGCTCGCGAGTGTGCGCGCTCCATCGACGAACTGGCTTCAAAAGGCGGTTTTATCATGGATGGAGTTCCGTTGGGCGAGGGATTGGGAAAACTGCGAGTAGTAGTTACGGGAAAAACCTGCGATCTGGTTCGAGAAAGTTTCATTCAAGATATTCCCGATCATAGAATTCTCGGCAGCGCTATCGATGTGCAAAAACAACATCCCGATCGCGAAGTAATTCTTGTATCCAAAGACGTCTCCCTCCGGCTGAAAGCGCGCAGTCTGAATATTAAGACCGAAGATTATGAAAATGACAAAGTGCCGGATCTGGATAAACTCTACAAAGGACGCTTTATATTAGAAAACCTTGAAGATTCGCTCATCGACCGGCTTTATCAACTGCCCATGCACGCGCCCATTGAAGAGTTCGGGATCCCGGAACCCTTTCCGAATGCATATTACATCCTCCGTGGATACAATAAGAGTGCGCTTGGACGTTATAACGCCAAAGAAAAGGTTATGATGAGAGTCGAAAAACGGACTTCATTTGGGATAACTCCTCGCAACAGTGAACAGACATTCGCACTGAACGCGCTATTGGATCCGGAGATAGAACTGGTTTCCTTAACCGGAAAAGCGGGAACGGGTAAAACACTGCTTGCATTAGCCGGCGCTCTTGAGATTCGACGGCATTACCATCAGATCTATCTTGCGCGTCCGATAGTGCCGTTGTCGGATAAGGACATCGGCTACCTCCCCGGCGATATAAAGGAGAAAATAGACCCCTATATGCAGCCTCTGTGGGACAACCTGGGCGTCATCCGCTCCCAGTTTAAACCGACGGATTCGATGGCGATGGGCATTCAAAACATGATCGATAATGAGAAATTAAAGATAAGCGCTTTGGCGTTTATACGGGGCAGGAGTTTGAACCGGATTTATTTCATCGTCGATGAGGCTCAAAATCTGACCGGTCATGAGGTAAAGACGATTATTACCCGCGCCGGCGAAGGAACGAAAATTGTCTTGACCGGCGATCCCCAGCAGATCGATTCGCCTTATCTGGATGCGCGTTCAAATGGATTAACCCGTTTGATCGACCGTATGAAAGGGCAGCAAATCTATGCGCATGTGACCCTCGAAAAAGGCGAGCGGAGCCGGCTTTCGGATTTGGCGTCGAATTTATTGTGATGCGGTATTTCCCAGTAATTATTCATGAAGCGAGCCTCGCCGCGGAACATGAAAATGGCTGGTTTAACAACATTGAGTGCGCGCTTCAGCGCGCATGAGGCGCCCGGTACGC